>CADDZP010000180.1 GCA_902812475.1 Actinomycetota bacterium
AGCAGGGCGGGGTCGAGCACCGACAGCATGTCGTCGAGGCCCTTGGCCATCCCCAGGAGCTCTGTGAGCACCGCATCCTCCACATCCGTCGGAGGCCTGCCGTTCGGGGAAGTGAACTACAGCAATGCAAGTATAGAACACACGTACGACAAGGACCACCCCCAATCCGAGATTTCTTCGAGCGGCGCGGCGATCGTCCTCTTCCCGGATCGGGTGATGTTCGCGGTCGTGGGCGATTCCGACAGGACGAAGGTCGCCGCTCGTAGATGCCGATGTGTGCGGCCTGCAACCGGGCGGAGCGCTGTCACCTGGCACCATCACGGGCATGGCTCGATCGTTCAACGAACTGGTCGAGGAGGCCGAGCGTGCCCCGGTCCAGGGGTGGGACTTCAGCTGGCTGGACGGACGAGCCTTCGAGGAGCGTCCCTCCTGGCACTACTTCGACTTGGTGGCACAACGGGTCGGTGGGGTTGCGAGCCTCCTCGACATCCAGACCGGCGCGGGCGGGATGCTGGCGAGGCTCCCCACGCTGCCGCGGCTGACGGTTGGCACAGAGGGATACACGCCCAACGTCGTGATTGCCGCTCGAAACCTGCAGGCGCGTGGCGCTTCTCTCCTGTGGACCGATGAGACCCGACCGGCCCTTCCGTTCACGGACGAATCTTTTCAGTTCGTGACGAGCCGCCATCCTGTCGACACTTGGTGGACCGAGATCGCCCGCGTGCTACGTCCCGGCGGCTCGTACCTATCCCAGCAGGTGGGGCCGAACAGCCTGAGCGAGCTGTCAGAGTTCTTCTTGGGACCGCTCCCCACGTCTTCCCACCGTGATCCGGGCGTTGCTCGGGAAGCGGCGCGAGCGGCTGGGCTCGTCGTCGTTGATCTCCGCGAGGAGCGACCTAAGACCGAGTTCTACGACGTGGGCGGTGTCGTGTACTTCTTGCGCCTCGTCCCGTGGATCGTCCCGGGGTTCGCGGTCGCCAAATATCGGCCACAGCTGCGGGACCTCCACGATGAGATCGAACAACACGGCTCGTTCAGGGCAACCGCAAGCCGGTTCCTGATCGAGGCGCGAAAACGCTGACGGCTGTCGGACCGTCAGGTCCGGCACGTGTGTGCCGATCCCGAGCGGGCGCTTCGCCCAGGACTTTCTCTGGGCGAGGTCGAAAACACTGGGCGGCTGAATCGGGGGTTGCGCTGTGACGACGGCGGGAACGAGCAACGAGGCTGTCGACGGTGGTGTAGCGGAGTCGCCAAGGGCTGCGGGCGGCGGTGGGTCGATGGTGCCGAGCCTGCGGGCGCTCGCTCCCAATCTGATCGTGGCGGGGCTTCTTCCGGTTCTCGGCTATGCGGTGCTGCGCCCCCACGTCTCGTCCGATGCGACGGCCCTTGCCATGGTGATGATCTTCCCGGTCACAGAGATCGTCTTCGAGCGGGCGCGCCGTGGCCAGTTCGAGCCGATCGGAATCATCGCCCTCGTAGGCATCAGCTTGGGCGTGATCGGTGCACTGGTGTTCAACGGAAACGCAACGCTCCTCAAGGTCCGGGAATCGCTGATCACCGGCATCTTCGGCGTCATCTGTTTGGTTTCACTCGCCGCCAAGCGACCGGCGATGTTCTACATGGGCCGCATGTTCGCCACCGGTGGTGATCCGACGCGGATGGCGGAGTTCGACGAGGTTTGGACGCTGCCGACGGTGCCAGGTCGGTTCCGAATGGTCACCGCGGTGTGGGGCATCGGCCTCACAGGAGAAGCGGTTTTCCGCCTCGTACTCGCACTTTCCATCCCGACCCAGAGCTTCCTCATCATCTCCCAGATCGTGAATTGCGGTGTTTTGGGCGGGCTCCTCTGGTTCTCCTTCGCCGCCCAGCGCACAGGCGAGCAGCAAGTTGTCGCTCTTCTGGAGGCAGCCGAGGCGAGCGACGCCGCGCGCAGCTCGAAAGCGCCCGGTATCTAGGGCCGCTCGACGAGCAACATGATGTTGGGCGGCACTCGCGACGCTCCCTTGTGGTTGCCTCCCGCTGATCTACGGGACCGCGTTCGGCCCGAACGCAACCCATAAATACACGTTGTGATCTCCGACGATGTCGCTGATCCGGCCGTCGGTGACCGCGACGGTTAAGAGATGGGGCACTGCCGGCGCCGCCCCGCTCACCGAGGATGCGCGGGGCCAGGGCGACGGCACGCGGGAACAGCTCGTCGAAGACACTCTCGAAGCCGTCATCTCGTCGCACCTGGCGCCCCGGCAGATAAACGTAGAGGTCGGTGGATTGGTTGACACGAGTGCGGAGCTACGTGGGGCGGGCCGCTACAGGAGAACAGTTCCCGCGCGGCTGTGGAGAACGTTCTTCCGCGGAAGAATCGCCGACAACGCGACGGGTTCGTTCCTCGTGGCCATTACCGAGCGGTCTTCGGAACCGTCAAGATGGGCGCGCCGTGCTTGTCAGAGAACGGACCTCCGCAGACTTTGGCGCTTGCCTGGACATGGCGCGGGTCGTCAAGGCGACGGATGACTATCCGCCGCGGGGAGCGATCGACGTCGACTGGTTCCTGGAGCCTCCTGAGCACGTCGCCGCATGGGTGGCGGAGGACGGCGCTTCCGTGGCGGGTCATGTCGCGCTCCACTCGGCGACGGACTACGTCACGACTCGTTTGGCGAGCGATCACCTGAACCGCCCGCGCTCCACGCTCGGTCTGATCGCCCGCTTGTTCGTCGCTCCCACCCACCGAGGGGCGGGTGTGGGGAGTGCCTTGTTGGCTCGGGCGGCGACCGCTGCGATCGAACGCGACCTGCATCCCGTCCTCGACGTCGCCACGCATCTCACCGGTGCCGTCTCCCTCTATGAGTCCGTCGGCTGGGAGAGGGTCGGGAAGGTCGTCCTCGACGCCTGGGACGGAGTCCCCGTCGAGCCTCCGCTCTCGCTGTATGTCTATGTCATGCCGCTACAGATGGGCCGGGCCCGGACAACGTCGCCGTGAGCGAAGGCGGTGGCCAAGTGCGCATCGACGCCATGGCTGACGCCGATTGGCCTGCCGTTCGGGCCATCTACGAGGCCGGCATCGCCACGGGCGACGCCACGTTCGAGGAAGCGGCGGCGGACTGGGAGACCTGGTCGTCCTCCCACCTGCCCGATTTGCGGCTGGTCGCGAGAGACGGCGAGGGAACGGTGGTCGGGTGGACCGCCGCAGGGCGGGTATCGGACCGTTCCGTCTACGAGGGCGTCGTGGAGAGCTCCATCTATGTCGCGCCCGACGCCCGAGGCCACGGCGTCGGCCGCCTGTTGCTGGAGACCCTGATCAGCCGCGCCGAGGCCGAAGGCATCTGGACGATTCAGACGGGCATCTTCCCGGAGAACACGGCGAGCCTCCGCCTGCATGAGACCTGCGGATTCCGCGTCGTCAGCGTGCGCGAGCGCATCGGGCGACACCGCGGGCGCTGGCGTGACGTGGTGTTCGTCGAGCGACGCAGTCCGAACATCGACTAGCCGACGACTCCTGCAAGCAGGAGCGGCGAGCGGCGAGCGGCGAGTTCTACAGGTACAGGCCCGTGCCGCCTTCGATGCGCTCGGAGGCGACGGCGTGGATGTCGCGCTCGCGGAGGATCAGGTACTCCTCGCCACGGACCTCGACCTCGTAGCGGTCTTCGGGGTTGAACAGCACGCTGTCGCCGGGCTCGACGCCCCGGACGTGCGGCCCGACCGCCACGACCTCCGCCCAGACCAGGCGCTTGGACAGCTGGGCCGTCGCCGGGATCAGGATGCCGCCGCGCGACTTGCGCTCGCCGTCGTTGCCCGGGATCTGCACGAGCAGACGGTCGGACTGCATCTTGATCGGCAGCTTGGAGTCGTCAGCGGCCACGGCACCGAAAGTAGCGTCCGGCGGAGTGGCCATTGAACGCGTCACGCTCAAGACGGCCGACGGCCTCGCCCTCGAGGGGGAGCTCGCAGTTCCCGACGAGCCGTGGGCGGCCGCCGTGCTCGCCCATCCCCATCCCCAGTACGGCGGGAGCATGCGGTCGATCGTCATCAGCGCCCTCTTCGCCGCTCTCCCCGACGCCGGGGTGGCTGCCCTGCGCTTCAACTTCCGCGGTGTCGAGGGCTCGGAGGGCCAATTCGACGACGGGCACGGCGAGCGCAACGACGTCGTTGCCGCCGTCGACGCCCTTCATCCGATCACCGAGGGCCTGCCTTTCGTGCTTGCCGGCTGGTCGTTCGGGGCCGACATGTCACTGAGCGTGGACGACGAGCGGGCGTCGGCCTGGTTCGCCGTGGCCCCTCCCCTGCGCAGCGACGGCGACTATGCGGCGGCCACCGATCCTCGTCCCAAGCTGGTCGCCGTCCCCGAGCACGACCAGTTCCGGTCACCCTCGTCCGCGAAGCCCATTCTCGACTCGTGGACCAACATCCGCGTCGAGGTCGTCAAGGGCGCCGACCACTTCCTCGTCGGCCGCACCGACAAGGCAGTCGAGCTGTTCCTGGACTTCGCCGGAACCCTCACGCGTCAACGGGAGTAGGCGGTGTGCGGGCGCTGCTCGCGGGCACCGTCGACCTCGAGGTCGACGCGCTCGTTGTAGAAGGCGATCATCCACTGCACGGGTGCGCCTTCGGGATGGATCTCGTACTCGTAGCTCCAGGCGACGTCTTCGGCGAGGTGCCCGTCGATGGAGGCGGAGAAGTGCTGCGCCGTCCCCTTGTAGGGGCACTGCGTCACCGTTGGGCTGGGCACCAGGAGACTGAAGTCGACGTCGGCCCGGGGGATGTACCAGCGGATCGGCAACGCCGTCTCGTACAGCGCTTTGGCGCGCGTCGTCGACGCGACGAGGGTTCCGTTGACCGAGACATCGACTTTGCGTGACGTGGTCAGCGTGTCGATGCGGTGGTACGGGTCCTTGGGATGGATGACGACGCGCTCGTCCTCCTCGTACCAGGCGTCGACGTCGTCCCACTCCACTGTGACGTTCCCCGCGACGGCGCTGTCGGGCTTCGACGCGACGTGAACGTCCTTCGCTGGGAAGGAGTAGTGGGGCAACCGGCCCGACGTGAAGACGAGCTTGACGTCGTCGCTGTCGATGACGGTCTGGCCTCCTTTGACGGCCCGGACCCGCCGGCGGAACGGCTCGACGAGCACGACCCGCCCCGGCGGTTCGAAGTTGAGCGTCCCGGCGCGCTCCCGGCTGAACGGTCCCCGCCCGACGGTGAGCGACACTCAGCCCGCCTGCGTCTCGACGATCATCAGCTGGTTCTTGTCCGCGTCGCGGAAGAAGAAGCCGAGGGGCACGGTGCCGTCGCCGCCCCACAACTCCTCATCGACGTCGACGCCGTTGGTCTTCAGCTCGGCGTGGTCACCACGGGGGTCGGGCGACGCCAACGACACACCGAGCATGCGCCCGGGCTGGTACTCGCCCTGAGCCGGTGCGAGGGCAAGCGAGGCGCCACCACCCGGCGGCGTCACCTCGACCCACCGGTCGCCCTCGCCGAAGGGCACGTCAGCGCTCACGGAGAAGCCGAGCTTGTCCCGGTAGAAGGCGATGGCATCGTCCTGGTTGGACACAGGGACGATCACGGTACGGAGCTGAGTCACTTTCGGCATGTTCCCTCCCGATGACGATCTGAGCATAAGGACGCACGAAGCGGCGACAACTCATCGCCGTAAGACGCGCGGTATCTGGCGTGACGGCATGCCATTTCGTGCCGTGTCGGCTTCGTCCCGACTTGCCTTCTGGGTACGCGATCTTGTTTCCTTCTTGCGCACTCCGCAGTGCACGGGACATGCGCAGCTGACCCCGCAGCGTGCCGTCCCACGGAGCGACAGTGTTGCGAACCCTCGCCAAGATCGTTGCGCCCATCGTCATGAGCACCGTCGCGCTCGGCCAGCTTGCTGCGCCGGCGAACGCCGACGACCTCGGCGCCAAGCGTCGTCAGCTGGAGGCACAACGGGCGCAGGCCGCCAGCCAACTCAACGTGCTCAAGGCTTCGCAGGGCCAGATACAGAAAGCCCTCGACGCCCTCGACCACAACATCGCCGCCCAGCAGGCGGCGCTCGACGGCGCCCGCCAGGCGGCCGACGCGGCGGCGTTTGCGCTGCAGCAGGCGCAGAAGAAGGAGGCGGACGCGGCGGCGCAGGTGGCCAAGCTCAAGAGCAACGCTGCCGACGCCGCCCTCGACGCCTACGTCGGTCGATCGAAGACGGCGACCTTCGACGCCCTGCGCACCGGCGACCTGGCGGCCGTGGCCCGGCAGCGGGAGTACTTCAACATCGCCCTCAGCAGCACGTCGGCGACGCTCGACCAACTGCGTGCCGCGCGGGAAGACCTGCTGGCGCAACGCCGCGCCGCGCAGCGGGCCAGGCAGCAGACCGAAGCCCGTCGCAGCCAGGCCCAGGCCAGCTTTGTCGGCCTGGTCCAGGCCCAGAAGCAGCAGCAGCAGTTCGCCGATCAGGTCGAGAACAAGATTGCCGTCACAGAACAGCAGTCGGGCCAGCTGGCCCAGCAGTCGTCGCAGCTCGCCAACCAGATCGCCGCCCAGCAGGCGGCCCAGTCACGGTCGACGAGCAATTCCTCGGTGACTCGAACGTCGGGCAATATCTGTCTGCAGACGGTTCGCACGATCACCGTCGCCTGCTCGATCGCAGCACAGCTCGACAAGATGCTCGGTGCAGCCGAGGGCGACGGGTTCACGTTCACGGGAGGCGGGTACCGAAGCCCCGACCAGCAGGTCGCCGTCCGCGAGAAGAACTGTGGCAGCAGCCAGTACGCCGTCTACCAGGAGCCACCCGAGGACTGCAGCCCGCCGACGGCGTATCCCGGGACGTCGATGCACGAGCAGGGCCTCGCCATCGACTTCATGTGGAACGGCAGCATCATCAGCTCCCACAGCAGCCCGGCATGGCAGTGGCTCAACACCCACGCCGCAACCTTCGGCTTCTACAACCTCCCGAGCGAGCCATGGCACTGGAGCGTGAACGGGCACTGACCCCCGCCGGGGTGGGCGGGCGTCAGGCCGGCCGGACGACGATGCCCTTCGACTCCATGTAGGCCTTGGCCTCGGCGACGGAGAACTCG
>CADDZP010000181.1 GCA_902812475.1 Actinomycetota bacterium
GAGGAGACGGCCCGCCTGGTCGAGGCCGAAGGCGCCGCCGCCCACGTCGCCGAAGGTGACGTGACCGACGAGGGCGCATGCCGCCGCTTCGTCGACGAGACGGTGACGGCCCTCGGGGGCCTCGACGGCCTCGTCCTGAACGTCGGCGTCGGTGCCGGGCGGCGTCTGGAAGGCACGTCCGTCGACCAGTGGGACTACACGTTCTCGGTCAACCTGCGGTCACACTTCCTGCTGTGCCAGGCGGCGCTGCCCATCATGGAACGCGGCGCCATCGTGTTCGTCTCGTCCGTCGCCGGCCTCAAGCCGGGCAGCCAGATCCCGGCGTACGACGCGTCGAAGGCGGGGATCATCGGGCTGTGCCGCCACGTCGCCATGGAGGCGGCGCGCAAGGGCGTGCGGGCCAATGTCGTCGCCCCCGGTCTCATCGACACGCCCCTCGGCCGGCTGGCGACCGCCGGCCGACCCGGCCGGGCAGCGACGCCCGTGCCGCTCGGGCGCCAGGGAACGGCGGAGGAAGTGGCGGCCACTGTCGTGTTCCTCCTCAGCGACGACGCCGGCTACATCACCGGCCAGGTGCTCGCGGTCGACGGCGGCCTTACGCTCATCTGACATGAGCCACCCGCGCGCCGAGATCGAGGCAACGGTCGCCCGCTACGTCGACCTCAGAGAGCGCATCGACGCCGGCGACAAGACGTGGACCGACCTCCTGGAGTTCTTCACCGACGACGTCGTGTACATCGACCCCGCCTGGGGTCGCATCGAAGGCCTCGAGGCCGTTCGGCGCTTCATGGTCGACTCGATGGCCGGCCTCGACGACTGGACGTTCCCGGTCGAGTTCACCGCCATCGACGGCGACAACGTGGTCGTCAAGTGGACGCAGGTGATCCCGAGGGCCGACGGGTCGGCGTCGACGCAGTCGGGCTACTCCCGGCTCGTCTATGCGGGCGGCGGCAAGTTCCGCTACGAGGAGGATCTCCTCAACATGGTCCACGTGCTCGATGACATGCGGTCGAGCGGCTGGCGACCGACCGGCCCGATCAACATGCCGCCGGAGCAGCCGAACCGGGACGTGTCGATCCCGAGCTGACACGGCGGCAGAGGTCTTGCCCGCCCCGGTGGCGAACAGACACGCCGTGCGGATCCGCGTCGTTTCGCTCCTCGCGCTCGCGCTCTTGGCCGCCGGCGGCGTCCCGGCGCTGGCCGTCGGTGGAGCGGCGTCGGCACCGACGCCCCGGTTCCTCGTCGGGGCGGCCCGGGTCGACGTCAGCCCGCCGCCGTTCGACCCGAAGGCCGACGCCGCCGCCTTTCCGCTCTGCCCGGCCCAGGCGTTCGACGGTCCTCGCCAGTTCGCCTTCGAAGAGCCGTACAAGGACGTCCAGGGTGCCGGGCACTTCGAGTACCCGGACCCGTTCTGCGACGCCAACCGCAATGGGCGGTGGGACGGCATCTACATCTCCGGCGGCGTCGACCACGTCGCCGAACGCGTCCACGACCCCATCGACGCCCGAGCCATCGCCGTGTCCCACGGGGCCCGCACCGCGGTGGTCGTCTCGGTGGTCGCCCAGGGCATCCACGAGACCTACACCCACCGCGTGCGCGACCGGCTGCGCACGCTGCGTCCGGGCATCACCGACGTCATCGTCAGCGCAAACCACAACGAGTCGTCGCCCGACACCGTCGGCATCTACGGCGCCCCCAACCTCGCCGACACCGTCGGCGTGCGGTCGGGGATCGACGACTACTACATGTCGTTCCTCGTCGACCGCGTCGCCGACGCTGCCGCCGCGGCCTACGACGCCCGCCAGCCCGCCGTGCTCTCCGCCGCCCAGTTCCCGGTGCCCTCGAACGTCGAGGTGCACCTCTCGAACAACTTCCCCACGACCAACGACAAGGGCCAGGGCGTCGCCCTCGACCCGAAAGTCGGCGTGCTGACGGCGCGGACGACGGCGGGTACGCCGATCGTCACGCTGATGAGCATGGCCGCCCACAACCAGGAGATCGGCCACTCGAACGTGCCCGCCCTACAGGGCGACATCTCCTCGGACTGGCCGGGCTTCTTCCATCGCCGCTTGGAGCAGGACGTCGGAGGCATGGGGATGTTCCTGGTCGCCGACAACGGTTCGATCGAGGATCCGCAGACCGTGCCGCCTGTGCCGGCGTCGGCGGGTCCGGGGTGCCCCAGCGGCTGCTACGCCCAGGCCCAGGCGACGGGCGAGGCGCTGGCCGACGCCGTCGCCGCACAGGTGCCGAGCACGAAGCGTCTGCGCCCCGGCGCCGTCAACATCCGTCGCGACGAGTTCTACGTCCCGCTCGAGAACAACCTCTTCAAGGCCGCGGCCGTGGCCGGGCTGTTCGGCGACCGCCAGACGTTCGCCGCCGGTGTGCCCGTCGGACCGCTCGGCCCCGACGTCCGCACCGAGGTTGGCGTGGTCGACGTCGGCCCCGACCTCCAGCTGCTCGCCAACCCGGGCGAGGCGTTCCCGGCTCTGATGGTCGGCAACCACTGGGGCGTCGAGGACGCCAGCTGTCCGGACCGGCCCAATCCGCCGGTGCCGACGTGGCACGCCCGCGCCGCGTACCGGTTCAACGTCGGACTGGCCGACGACATGCTCGGCTACCTCATTCCGGCGTGGGGGTTCTCGACGCAGCCGGGCGTGATCACGACGACGTGTTTCAACGACCAGAACGACAAGGACCAGCGGGGCCACCAGCACAAGCTCGAGAGCGAGTCGGTCGGGCCCACAGCCGCCAACGACGTGACCGAGCACCTCACCGCCCTGCTCGACACCGCGCCGGGTCGCCCCGCAGCCGAGATTCGCACGGGTCGGTTCGTGCTGGCAGACGGTTCGCTCAGCCGCTCGCCCGTCGGCGCCGTTGGCGTGTGGCTTTCGGGACTCGAGCACGGCGGCTACGGCCTTCTCTTCACCGCCGACCGCACCCGGCTGTTCGGGTCCCACTGGGTCGACGGCCACGGTGCGTTCGTCGACTACGACGCCGTCGCCCAGACCGCACCCGACCTGTTGACCCACGGCATCGCCGTGGGCGGCCGCACCTACTACGTCGACGTCTATCCCGACGTGAGCGCACCGACCTTCGGCCCGCCCGCCTGACATATCGTCCGGTCATGAGCGTGCACGACAGGCCGTTCGGGCGGTACTTCGAGGACTTCGTGGTCGGTGACGTCTACAAGCACTGGCCGGGCAAGACCATCACCGAGTACGACGACCACCTCTTCTGCATGATCACGATGAACCACCATCCGCTGCACACCAACGCCTGGTTCGCCGAGCACGAGACGGTGCAGAAGCGCAACGTGGTGGTGGGCAACCTCGTGTACTCGCTCGTGCTGGGCATGAGCGTGCCCGACGTGAGCGGCTCGTGCATCGCCAACCTGGAGGTGGAGTCGCTCAGCCACAAGCGGCCGACGTTCCACGGCGACACCATCTACGCCGAGACGCGCGTCCTCGACAAGGTCGAGTCGAAGTCGAAAGAGGACCGCGGCGTGGTCACCGTCGAGACCAAGGGCTTCAACCAGCGCGGCGAGGAGGTCTGCTACTTCCGCCGCAAGCTGATGGTGTGGAAGAAGGACTTCGCCCCGCCCCGACAGCGCCCGTACACCGAGACTGACGCCTGGGGACAGGGCTGACGGCGCGCATCCACGACACCGCGGCCGCCGGCTTCTCGGCAGGCAGCGGCGCCTACGCGCGAGGGCGGCCGTCCTACCCGCAGGAGGCGATCGACTTCCTCGTCGACAAGATCGCAATCGGCCCTGGAAAGAAGGTCCTCGACCTGGCGGCGGGCACCGGCAAGTTCACGGCGCTCCTGGTGCCGACGGGCGCCGAGGTCATCGCCGTCGAACCGGTCAAGGAGATGCGCGACCAGCTGCGGTCGGTCGTCCCTGACGTCGACGTTCTCGAGGGGACGGCCGAGGCGATTCCGCTGCCGGACGCGTCGGTCGATTCGGTCACGGTGGCGCAGGCGTTCCACTGGTTCGACGCCGAGGTCGCTCTCGTCGAGATCGCCCGGGTGCTCAAGCCCGGAGGCGGTCTGGCGATGCTGTGGAACCGCCGCGACGAGTCGGTCCGTTGGGTCGCCCACATGAACGAGCTGATCCGATGGCACGAGTTCAACCACAGCAGGTACGACACGTTCGACTGGGCCGCCGCCGTGGCCGCCGCCGGGGTCTTCACGTCGCTGCAGAAGTCGACGTTCCGGTACGAGCAGGTGCTCGACCGGGCCGGCCTCGAGGACCGGCTCCGGTCCGTGAGCTACATCGCGGCCAAGCCCGAGGAGGAGCGCGAAGCGGTCGTCGCCCTGGGGATGACCGCGGTCGACGGTATGGACGAGCCCTTCACGCTCCCGTACAACACGCTTGTCTTCTGGTGCAGCAAGCGCTCCTGAGCTGGTCGGCGCGCACGCGCCGCGACCTGCCGTGGCGGCGCACGAGGGATCCGTGGGCGATCCTCGTCAGCGAGCTGATGCTCCAGCAGACGCAGGTGCCGCGCGTCGTGCCGAAGTACCACGCCTTCCTCGAGCTGTTCCCGTCGGCGTCCGTGTGTGCGTCGGCGTCGGTCGCCGACGTCGTCCGCGCCTGGCACAGCCTCGGCTACAACCGCCGCGCCGTGCATCTGCACCGGGCCGCCGTCGCCGTAGTCGACAGTCACGGCGGCGAGCTGCCCGACGATCTCGACGCGCTCGTGGCCCTGCCGGGCGTCGGCGCCTACACGGCCCGAGCGATCTTGGCGTTCGCCTTCGGCCGCGACGTCGGGATCGTCGAGAGCAACACCGCCCGGGTCCTGGCCCGTGTGGCCGGTCGCCCGTTGTCGCGCAAAGAGGCGCAGGTCTTCGCCGACGACCTCGTCCCGCCCGGCAAAGGATGGGCCTGGAACCAGGCCATGATCGACCTGGGCGCAACGGTGTGCTTACGCCGGGCGCCGACGTGTGCCACCTGCCCGGTCGCTGACCATTGCAAGTGGCACGGCGGCCCCGACCCGGCCGCGCCGGCCCACAAGCAGTCTCCGTTCGCCGGCTCCGACCGCCAGGGCCGCGGCCGCCTCGTCGACGCCATGCGCACGGGCTCGGTGAGTTTCGACCGCATCCCTGAGGCGGCCGGTTGGCCCGACGATCCCGCCCGCGCCCACCGAATCGCGGCCACGCTCGTCGCCGACGGCCTGGCCATCGAGCTCGACGGCGCCCTGGCCCTCCCCCGGCTGACCTGACCCTCAGCGTTCTTGGCGCAGAAATGTGCGTCTCCCGCTCATTTCTGCGCCAAGAAGCGGATAGTTCAGGCGGTGATCGCCCTCACAATTTCGTCGACGGCTGCGTCGGCCAGCGCGGCCATCTCGTCGTCGGTGCGGTCCTGGATGGGGTGGGGGACGAACACGCGGGCCGGGTCGAAGCCGAGGGCGGCGGACTGGGCGTCGGCGGCGTCGACGAACTCGGTCGAGGCCACGAACACGCCCGGCAGGCCGCGTCCTTCCAGATCGGCGATGTCGTGCACACTGCACGACGTGCAGCTGCCTCAGTCGGCAAGCGCCTCGATCACCACGTCACACGTCGTCGAGATCTGGTGCTTGAGGTCGACGGGCGCGACCTTGGCGAACGTCGGCTTGCGGAAGCGGGCGATGCGCAGGCCCCGCTCCTCCAGCAACTGCGCCAGCCGGTCGAGGAACTTGTCGCCCCGCGCCTTGGAGATGTCGAGCAGGGCGACCGTTCGGCCCTCCAGAGACGGCGGCCGTTCGACTCGCTGACGGGCCGCCGGCGCCAGCTCACCGGTCGGGTCGAGCACAACGCGACTCATGCGACCACCTCCCTCGTCACCGGCTGACTCCCGGTCTCGCCGTTGATCCAGCCCCCGATGATGGCCGAGAACATGCCGGCCGTGCCGCCGGCGTGGACGAACCACAGTCCCCCGGGGCGGAACTTGGGCCACGCCGCCCCGGCCAACGCCTCCGGGATGCCTTCGTCGCACCCCCCGGCGCCCTTCGCCAACTCGGTGCCGTCGATGGTCAGGAGCGTGAGCAGTTCGTCGCGCAGGCGAGCCTTCGACCAACCGCCGTCACGGAACACGCGGGCGTGCTCGGGTGAGACGACGACGAAGGCGTCGAACGCCAGCGGCAGCTTGGGATGGGCGACGGTCCGCAGCGCGCCCGCGAACGAACGAGCCAGTGACTCCGGATTCCGCGACGCCTGATCGACCAGGCCCCGCGGACCTTCGCCCGCGAACAACGTCACGGCCGACGTCCCCGGCGGGCAGCCGCGCTCAACCGAGAGCGGTTCCCACGGCGAGCGCTCTTCGTCCTCGGAGAAGCAGAACGTGTACTTGCCAGGATTGCCGAGCGTGGCCCGGTCGACGCCGCCGGGCCTGCCTCCCCCGACGTTGCGGATCACAAGCTGCAGCGCCCGGCCGATGGTGGCGTTGGCCCGGTTGCCCTGGCCCAAGACGTTCACGCCGGAGTTCATGCCGATGGCCCGACCGATAGGTCCGTTGACGATCACCACCGGTCCGGAGAAGTACGTCGTCGCCAGCAGCCCGTGGATATTGAACTCGTCGGTGCACGCGGCCTCGACGGCGGCCAGCACGACGGGGAGGTACTCGGGGCGACAACCGGCCATGACGGCGTTGATCGCCACCTTCTCGACCGTGCACTCGACCAGGTCGGGCGGAACCACGGCCACCACCGACTCCGGCTGGCGCGTCGTGCCTGAAAGCATGCGCAGCACCCGCGCCTCGGTGGGCGCGACGACAGGGAGGCCGTCGGTCCACCCACGGTCGAAGAGCGCCTCGGCGTCGTCCTCCAAGTCGGCCAACTCGATCCGCCGGGACCGCAATGTGGAGCCGTTGAAGCGGACGGCGAGCGCGTCGGCCAGTCCGGGCTCGACGGTGCGGGAGCCGCACCCGGGCCGGTGCTCGGGCAGGTCGGGGCCGAGGCCGGACACCCCCGTGAAGCGCTCCCACGCCGGGCGACTCCAGCCGACGAGGCGCTCATCGCCCTTGATCAACGTCGGCACGGTCTCCACGCCGAGACGCCAGCTGGCCTCC
>CADDZP010000182.1 GCA_902812475.1 Actinomycetota bacterium
CATCGGCGCTGGGCGGAAGCGTTGGCTCCGCCGACGGCGGTGGTGCTCCGTCGCCGTCGGCGCCCGACAGCGATTCGTCGGCGACGCTGGCGCCGAGGTCGTCATCGACATAGTCGAACGTCTCGCCCGCCTCGAACTCCTCGAGCTCCTCGCTGAGGCGGCGGCCGATGGCCGCTCGGGCCACCCGCATCACGGTGCCGGGGGCGATCTCCACGTTGATGACGTCGCCTTCGATTGCTGTCACCGTTCCGAAGATCCCGGCCGTCGTCATCACCTCGTCGCCCACCTGCACGGCGTTCATGAGCGCCTGGTGCTGGCGGGCGCGCTTCTGCTGCGGCCGAATCAAGGCGGCGTACATCAGACCGAACAGAACGATGAGGATGAGGAGCGAGGCCATTCGATGTCCCAGGGGCGACCGAGCTTGGGGCGCAGGCTACCGCGGGCCCTTCTCGGCGGGAGACCACACGTCGGCCAGCTCAGCACGGAGCGTGGCGAGCGTGCCGGCCGTGATGGCGCCGCGCAAGCGGTCGACCAGTCCCAGAATCCAGCGGACGTTGTGGATGGTGACGAGGCGGGCGCCGCTCGGCTCGCCCACCATCTGCAGGTGGCGCAGGTACCCGCGGGACCAGCGGGCGCAGACGGCGCAGTCACAGCCGGCATCAAGAGGGCCGTCGTCGTCACGACAGGCGGCGCTGCGAAGGGAAAGGCGCCCGCCCGACGTCAGCACGGTGCCGTGCCGAGCCAGCCGGGTCGGCAGCACGCAGTCGAACAGGTCGACCCCGCGGGCGACGGCTTCGGCCAGGCCGACGGCGTCGCCGACGCCCATCAGGTAGCGGGGGCGGTCGACGGGCAGCTCGGCGACGGCGGCATCGAGCGCGCCCAGCATCTCTGGCCGGCTCTCCCCGACCGACAGGCCGCCGATGCCGTAGCCGTCGAAGCCGACGTCGACGGTGCGCACGGCGCTCTCTTTCCGCAGGCCAGCGTCGACGCCGCCCTGCACGATGCCGAACAGCGCCTGCCCCTCCCGGCGATGAACCTTCTTCGCCCTCGCCGCCCACGCCGCCGTGCGCTCGACCGCGGTGCGGAGCACGTCGGGCGGTGACGGCAGCGGCGGGCAAACGTCGAGCACCATCTGGATGTCGGCACCGAGCTCCTCCTGCAGGGCGATGGCGTCCTCGGGCGTGAGGCGATGCGTGGTGCCGTCGTAGGTCGACCTGAAGGTCACGCCGTCGTCGTCGACGTGCGGCGACAACGAGAAGACCTGATAGCCGCCCGAGTCGGTCAGGACGTGACCGTCCCAGCCCATGAAGCGGTGGAGCCCGCCGAGGCGGGCGACGACATCTGCTCCGGGACGGAGCATCAGGTGGTACGTGTTGGCGAGCACGACCTCGGCGCCGAGTTCCTCGAGGTCCGCACTGGAAAGGGTCCGGACGGTCGCCCGCGTGCCGACGGGCATGAAGCACGGCGTCTGGAACGACCCTTGCGCCGTGGTGATCACACCGGCACGGGCGGCGCCGTCGGTCGCCGTGATACGGAGCCCGAGTGTCACCGTGCTCGGGCCACGAGCATGGCGTCCCCGAAGGAGAGGAAGCGATACCCCTCCGCGAGGGCGTCGGCGTAGAGCTTTCGCCAGCGGTCACCCGCGAACGACGCCAGCAGCAGCAGCAGCGACGACCGCGGCAGGTGGAAGTTGGTCAGCAGCACGTCGACGACCTGGAAATCGAAGTCGCCACGAATGAACAGTGACGTGCGACCCTCCAGTGGTCCCCGCGCTGCACTTTCGAGGGCACGGACGGTTGTCGTGCCCACTGCAACGACCCGTCGCGCCTTTCGGCAGGCGGCGAGCGTCTCCGCGGGGACGCGGTAGCGCTCGGAATGGATCCGGTGGTCGGCGGGGTCGTCCACCGCCACCGGCTTGAAGGTGTCGAGGCCGACAGCCAGGTCGACCGTGACCACCGCAATGCCCCGGGCCCGGCAGCGATCGAGCACGCTGTCGGTGAGGTGCAGCCCGGCGGTGGGCGCCGCCACCGAACCCGGATTGGCGGCGTAGACGGTCTGGTACCGCTCGGGGTCGTTCAGCGGCTCCCGGATGTAGGGCGGGAGCGGTACCTCTCCCGCACCGGCGATGTCGCCGTGGACCCGGACAAGGCGCCGGCCGTCCGGCAATTGGTCGGTGACCTCGACGGTGAGGCCGGATTCACCGCGCAGGACCGTGCCCGGCGCCACCCGGCGGCCGGGGCGCACGAGCGCTTCCCACTGGCCGTTGCCGTCGATGGGCTCGACGAGGAGCACCTCGACCCGGCCACCTGTCGGCTTCTGCAGGTGCAGGCGGGCGGGCAGCACCCGGGTCTCGTTGACGACGAGGACGTCGCCCTCGTCGAGGATGTCGGGAAGGTCGTGTACCCGCCGGTGCGCGACCGCCCCGCGGGAGTCGGTCGCCACCAGCAGGCGGGCCGCGTCTCTCGGTTCGACCGGCGTCTGGGCGATGGCCGACGCCGGCAGGTCGTAGTCGAACGAGCGCATGTGCATCTTCGGGCGCGAGGCTAGGGGTCGATGGATGCCACCGAAGTTGCCGAACACCTCGACCGGATCGCGCGGGATGGCTACACGATCGTCGAGGACGCCATCGACGACACTCTCCTCGACGAGCTCAACGCCGAGCTGGCCCGGCTCGAGCGCGAGCTCAACGTTGTGCCCGCCACCAACGAGTTCGAAGGGTCCAAGACCCTGCGCGTCTACAACCTGCTCGTCCACGGTGCCGTCTGGCAGCGCGTGCCGGTCCACGAGTCGGTGCTGCCGATCGTCGAAGGCGTGCTGGATCCAGGCTGCCTCATCTCGTCGCTGTCGTCGATCAACATCGGACCGGGAGAGACGCCCCAGCCGATCCATGCCGACGACATGTTGATACCGATCCCCAAGCCGCATCCCCCAACGGTCTGCAACTCCATGTGGGCCCTCACCGACTTCACCGAGAAGAACGGCGCCACCCGGATCATCCCGGGGTCGCACCTGGCCGACAGCTCCCCCAACTACGGCCAGCACTACGACAGCATCGCCGCCGAGATGCCGCGTGGCAGCGTGCTCATCTGGCACGGCAGCCTCTGGCACGGCGGCGGCGCCAATCGCACCGACGAACGCCGGATCGGCATCGCCATGAACTACTGCGCCGGCTACATCCGCCAGCAGGAGAACCAGCAGCTCGGCATCCCGCCGGCCCTCGTCCGCACGTTCTCCCCGCGCCTGCAGGAGCTCGTCGGCTACGGCGTCTACAACGGCCTCATCGGCCACATCGACAAGAAGTCACCGATGCAGCTCCTGAACGAAGGCGCCGACGACCACTCCATGGTCTGGGACGCCGTGTAACTGTTCCTGGTCGCATACGGGTCGCGTACGCGTTGCCTGCGCGTCGCCGCGACCGGTCACGGGGGCGGCGGGATCCATGTCCAGTTCCCGGGCCCGCCCTCGAGGCGGTGGCCGCCGTGGGTCACGAGGTGGTGGCAGTGCCGGCACAGACAGCACAGGTTCCACACAGCCACCGGCCCGCCCTGGGCGTGGTCCATGCGGTAGTGGTGCAGCTCCAGGTTGGTGGCCGACCCGCAGTCGGGGCGCACGCAGCGGTGGCCGTCTCGCTCCAGGATGGCCGTGCGCACCTCGGCGGGGACGTGGCGGCCGTGGTGGGCCACCCGGGTGACCTCCGTGCCGTCGTGGGCCACCACCTTGACGAAGGCCCCGGCCAGGATGGCCCCGATGGCCTCTGACGCCGGCACCGGCCCGGTGGTGGTGGTCTCACAGGTCCCGCCCGCGTCCCGCAGGCGGGACTCGTCCACCCGGATGACCACGGTGGTGTCGACCCCCGCCCCGCCCCCGCACACCAGGCGCTCCAGGGCGTCGACCCGGTAGGCGGCCATGGATTCCCTGCGGCCGGCCGCGTAGGCCTCCTTGAAGATGGCGTCGGCCGCCGCGAACACTGCCGCCTCGATGCGGGCGCCCGCCGCTGGGGTGTTGCGGATCTCGCAGTGCCAGCCTTCGGCGTCTGTCCAGGTCCGCAACGAGCGCTCGTCGTGGATGCGGCGGTTGCGGGCCTCGTCTTGGTCCTCGGAGCGTGCCCTGGCCCGTTCAGTCTGGCAGGCACGCTTGACCTGGCGATAGCTCTGGGTCTTGGAGGACTCGACGAGCTTCTTGGCGTTGTCGGGCGTGGCCGTCTTGGCCAGCTCGAGGAGCTTGGGCGCCGACAGCTCGCCCTTTCGCACCGCGTCGTCGAGGGCAGGCAGGTCGGCCAGCTTCTCCGACGCGTTGAGCGTTCCCGCTGCCTGGCCCCAGCCACAGCCACTTTGCTGTGCCAGCCACTCCTCGGGCGAGCGGTAGCCGAGGCGCCGCCACTCGCCCGCCTCGGCCGCGCGTGCTGCCAGCAGGGTCTTGAGGGCGCCAGCCCGCTGCTCCACACACGTCGCCGCCTCGAGCAGTTTCACGGCGTCGATGGGATGCAACAGCGCCGGCTGGACCGAGGACAGCATCTCCTCGAGGCCACTGGCCATCCCCTCGAGCCCTGCGAGCACCGCACCCTCCGCACACGTAGGAGGCCTGCCACGGGGGGAAGTGAACTACAGCAATGCAAGTATAGAACACACGTACGACAAGAACCAGCGCCCATCCGGAGATTTCTCCGAGCGGATAGCGCTCTGCACCCGGCACTTCCGAGCGCCGAACTCGGTGACGTTCTGGCCCCTATAGGGGCACCTTCGTACGCGAGAACCCAGCCATGAGCGTAGTCACAGAGGTGCCGATCTGTGCGGGTCAGAGGGCGTCGTGGAAGTACACGGTCAGGTGGTGCCGCGCAGGCGGTTCATCTCGCGTTGGATGTCGGCCTCGGTGATCCCGCCGCCATACACAGCCCGGCCGTGGAAGGCCAAGCCGATCCCCCAGCCGAACAAGGGGAAGATGAACCACGGGAACCAGGCGCCGCCGCCGGCGGTGATGGCCGAGACGAGCCAGATGACGAACAGCAGAGCGTTCACAAGGACGAACGCCGTCAGGTGGGCCCGGAACGCCTGCTTCTTCTGGAGACTCTCAACGGCCTCGGCGCGCAGCTGAGCGTCGCCAGTCGGCTGCACAGGATGCGGATCCGCCACGGCGCCAATCCTAAACCCGGGCGGCGCCCCGTTATTCGAAGAGCGGAGCGGACCCCTCCGACGGGCGCTCGGGAGGTGTCAGCCCCACACGGGCCCACGCGGCCGGCGTGGCGACACGGCCCCGAGGTGTCCGCTTCAGCATCCCCAACTGCAAGAGGAACGGCTCGTAGACGTCCTCGACGGTCTCGGGCTCCTCGCCCACGCTGATGGCGAGCGTCGAAAGGCCGACGGGCCCGCCGCCGAACCGCTGGCACACCGCGGAGAGGATGGCCCGGTCGACCTTGTCAAGGCCGTGCTCGTCGACGCCGAACAACGCCAGGCCGTCGTGGGCTGCCTGCTCGGTGACGACGCCGTCGCAGCGGACCTCGGCGTAGTCGCGCACCCGACGAAGCAGCCGGTTGGCGATGCGAGGCGTCCCGCGGGCCCGCCTGGCGATCTCGGTGGCTCCAGGTGGCTCGAGCGGCACGCCCAAGATGTGCGCGGCCCTGACGACGATGTGCTCGAGGTCGTCGGCCGAGTAGAAGTCGAGACGAGCGACGAACCCGAAACGATCACGCAGCGGCCCGGTGATCAGTCCGGTGCGAGTGGTGGCGCCGACAAGGGTGAACCTCGGGACGTCGAGGCGGATCGAGCGTGCCGACGGGCCCTTGCCGATGACGATGTCGAGCTGGAAGTCCTCCATCGCCGGATAGAGGACCTCCTCGACGGCGCGGCTCAGGCGGTGGATCTCGTCGATGAAGAGGACGTCGCCCTCGTCGAGGTTCGTCAACAGGGCAGCGAGGTCGCCGGCTCGCTCCAGGGCGGGACCGGACGTGACGCGGAAGCCGACGTCCATCTCGTTGGCGACGATCCCCGCCAGCGTGGTCTTGCCCAGACCGGGCGGGCCGGCGAACAACAGATGGTCGACGGCCTCGCCGCGCTGGCGGGCGGCACCCAGGAGGATCTCCAGGTGCTCTCGCACCTCGGGTTGGCCCTCGAACTCGGCCAGGCGCTTGGGGCGAAGCCCGACCTCCTCGCGCTCCTCGGCCGGCAGCGTCGTGGCGACCAGCACCTCTTCTCTCATCGGGCCGTCGCCAGGAGCTTCAACGCGTCACGCAGCAGCGTGTCGACGTCGCCGTCGGCGGGGAGCTCGCGCAGCACGTCACGCACCTCCTCGGGCTGATAGCCCAGACCGGCAAGGGCCGCACCCAGGTCGGCACGGACCGAGCCGCCACGCGCGGCGACGAGCTCGAGATCGGGGACCTCGAGGCGGGCTTTCAGGTCGAGCAGCAGCCGGGCCGCCGTCTTCTTCCCGACCCCGGGGACAAGCGTGAGGGCGGCGACGTCGTCGTCGAGCAGGGCCCGGCGCAGTGCCGATGGCGTGTGCACCGAGAGGATCGCCAGCGCCAGCGCCGGACCGACGCCGTGGGCGCCGATCAACGCCTCGAAGCATCGGCGCTCGTCGGCCGAGGCGAAGCCGTAGAGCACCATGGCGTCCTCGCGGACGTGCAGGTGCGTGTAGAGGAAGACGGGACTGCCCAGCTCACCCAACTCCGACAGCGTGCGGGGCGCCACGACGGCCCGGTAGCCGACGCCGCCAACCTCGACGGTGACCTCGCCCGACACGGACCGGTCCAACAGAATCCCGCGCAGCGAGCCGATCACTGGGCGCCGCCTTCGGCGGCTGGCCCCTGATCGGGCCGAGCTGTGACATTGGTTCGCGCGCTCACTGGGCGCCGCCTTCGGCGGCTGGCCCCTGATCGGGCCGAGCTGTGACATTGGTTCGCGCGCTCACTGGGCGCCGCCTTCGGCGGCTGGCCCCTGATCGGGCCGAG
>CADDZP010000183.1 GCA_902812475.1 Actinomycetota bacterium
TATCTGGCCTCACCAGGAGCGTCCTACACGACGGGCGCGTCGTTCGTCGTCGACGGCGGCCTGCTGTTGATGGCCGCCGTCCGCAACGAGGGATAGCGGCGAGCAAGGGCTGCTCGCGGGGCTACTCCACCCACTCCTTGAGGAGCTGCTCGCGTCGGTCGTCCCACTCCTCGGAAGTGATGGCGTAGCGGACGTGGTCCTCCCAGACGCCGTTGATCTCGAGGTAGCGCTGGGCCACACCTTCCTCGCGCAGGGCGAGCTTCTCGACGACCCGGCGGCTGTTGCGGTTGCGCGGGATGATCGCCACCTGGATGCGGTGGAGCCCGAGCTCCTCGAAGGCGAAGCGGATGAGGACCACGAGCGCCTCGGGCACGTAGCTGTTGCCGGCGAACTCGTCGCCGATCCAGTAGCCGACGTAGGCGTTCTGGAACGGGCCCCGCTGCAGCCCGGACAGGTTGATCTCCCCGGCGAAGCGGCCACCAACGAAGATCCCGAACCCGTAGCCGCTCCCCAGCTGCCACTCGCGCTGGCGGGCGCTGCAGCGGGCGCCGAAGGCGGCGGCGCTCCGGGTGGGATCGGGCTGGCCCGGCGGCAGGCGCGGCTCCCATTTCAGGAGCCAGTCGGCTGATCGCTGGCGAACGCTCCGCCAGGCGTCGTAGTCGTCGACCCGCAGAGGCCGAAGCGTGACCCGCCGCCCGTGGAGCTCGGTGGCCGCACCTCTCATGGCGTGCTCACTGCGCCATCCTTACCGCGTCGAGGGTTGACTCGTCCTCGAGGGACGACAGGTCGCCCGGATCGGCACCGATGACGGCGGCCCGGATGGCCCGACGCAGCACCTTGGCGTTGCGGGTCTTGGGCAGCGCGGTCGTCGCCCGCACCGCCGACGGCCGGAACGACGACCCCAAGCGCGACCCGACAAGGTGCGTGAGGGACGCCCGCAGATCGTCGTCCAGCGTGACACCGGGCCTCAGCACGACGAAGACCCAGAGAGCTTCACCTTTGATCTCGTCGGGAACGCCGATGGCGGCGGCCTCGACGACGTCCGGGTGGGTGACGAGCACAGACTCGACCTCCGCCGGTCCCAGGCGCTTGCCCGCAACCTTGATGGTGTCGTCGCTTCGGCCGTGCAGGAACCAGTCGCCGTCGTTGTCGACCGATGCCCAGTCGCCATGCACCCACACGTCGGGCCATCGGCTCCAGTACGTATCGAGGTAGCGCTGCGGATCTTTGTAGAGCCCGCGCGTCATCCCCGGCCACGGGCGGGTGCACACGAGCTCGCCGACGGCGCCACGCAGTGACTTGCCGTCTTCGTCGAACACGTCGACGGCCATGCCCAGCGACGGGCCACCCAGCGACATGGCCTTGATGGGCTCCACCGGATGCGGCGACAGGAAGCAGGCGCCGACCTCGGTGCCGCCCGAGATGTTGATCACCGGACAGCGGCTGTCGCCGACGACGTCGAAGTACCAGCGCCACGGACCCTCGTTCCACGGTTCGCCCGTCGACCCCAACACGCGAAGACGCGACAGGTCGTGAGCACGGACGGGGTCGTCGCCGTTCGGCATCAGGGCCCGCACGAGCGTCGGGCTGATGCCGAGGACGGTGACGCCATGGCGCTCGATGAACGCCCACAGGCGGTCAGGTGCCGGGTAGTCGGGAACGCCCTCGTAGAGAGCGAGCGTCGCCCCGTTCACGAGCGCCGCCGTCACCTCCCAGGGGCCCATGATCCACCCCATGTCGGTGACCCAGAACAGCGTGTCGTCTGGGCCGACGTCGGTCTGGAAGGCGCCCTCCTCCGCCACCTTCACCGTCCAGCCGCCGTGCACATGGACGGCGCCCTTGGGCCGGCCCGTCGTGCCGGACGTGTAGGCGATGAACAGCATGTGCTCGCTGTCGACCATGCGGGTCGGAAAACGCGACGCGGCCGGCGCCGGCCATGCCGAGGGCACCTCGACGACGAGGTCCACGGTCTGCACCCGGTCGACGGCGGCGCGCGCCGTCCGCCCCATGGCGATCGTCTGGCCTCGCCGCCGAAAGCTCGACGCCGTGATCAGCGCCTTCGCACCGGCGTCGTTGAGGCGGGTGACGATCGCTTCGACGCCGTAGCCGCTGAACAACGGCAGGAACACGGCGCCCACCTTGGCGATGCCGACGAGGGCGGCAACGCTCTCGGGCATCATCGGCATGAACACGCCGACGGCGTCGCCCGCTCCGATCCCCCGCTCGACGAGCAACGACGCCAGCCCGTCGGCCTGGGCGCGCAGCTCGCCGTAGGTCCACGTGCGGGCCTCACCGTCCTCGCCCTCCCACACGATCGCCGTCCGCTCCGGCGGATGCCGGTCGACCGCCAGATGGCCGAAGTTCGTCTCGCCCCCGATGAACCAGCGGGCCCATGGGATGCCGTCGGAGACGTCGAGGACCCGGCGGTACGGCGTCGGGAAGTCGATCGCCAGGAACTTGACAACGGCGTCCCAGAACCACTCCGGCTCCTCGATCGACCGCCGCCCCAGCTCGTCGAAGCGCGCGATCCCGTGGGCGGCCATGAAGCGGCCGACGTTGGTGGCGGCCGGCTCGGTCGGGAACCAGGCGGGCTCCGTCACCGCAAGAAGAGCTCCTCCACTGCACCCAGCAGGAGGGTGACGTTGCGAGGCCGCGCCGTGTGGCCCATGCACCCGATGCGCCACACCTTGCCCGCGAACTCCCCGACGCCGCCTCCGACCTCGATGCCGTAGTGGTCGAGCAGCTCCCGGCGGGCTGAGGCATCCTCGAGTCCGTCGGGCACCCAGGCCGTCGTGAGCTCGGGCAGGCGATGGCCCTCCTCGGCGAACAACGAGAACCCCAGCTTCTCCAGACCCCGCTGCAGCGCCCGGCCACAGACCTCGTGGCGCGCCCACGACTGCTCGAGGCCCTCGTCGAGGAGGACGCCGAGGCCGGCGTGGAGGGCATAGACCATCGAGATCGGCGCCGTGTGGTGGTACCGACGGGCCGCGCCCACGTAGGCGCCGATCATGCCGAGGTCGAGGTACCAGCTCTGCGAACGCCCGACGAAGCGCTCCCGAGCGCGGTCGCTGACGGTCAAGGGCGCCAGCCCGGGCGGCACCCCGAGGCACTTCTGCGTGCCCGAGTAGGCGACGTCGACGCCCCAAGCGTCGACCTCCACCTGGATCCCGCCCAGCGAGGTCACGCAGTCGACCAGCAGCAGGGCGTCGCCCTTGCCGTCGCCCAACGCCGCGATCTCGTTGGCGACTCCCGTCGACGTCTCGGCGTGCACGACAGCGATGACCTTCGGCGACGGATGCGCCTCGAGGAGGTGCTGAGGATCGAGCGCCCGCCCCCAGCGCTCCTCGACGCGAACGACGTCGGCGCCGCAGCGGGCGGCGACGTCACACATGCGCTCGCCGAAGAGTCCGTTGACGCCCACGACGACCGAGTCGCCCGGTCCGACCAGGTTGACGAACGCAGCCTCCATCCCCGCCGACCCCGTGCCGCTGATCGGCACCGTCACCTGGTTCGACGTGCGGAACACGGCCCGCAGGCGGTCACACGTCTCGTCGAGGAGCACCAGGAACTCCGGGTCGAGGTGGCCGACGACGGGCCGGGCGAGGGCCTGCATCACCTCGGGATACGGGTTCGATGGCCCGGGGCCCATCAACACACGTTCACGAATCGGCATCGGGGGCGCAGCCTGTCACATCGGCAATGCTGGTACCCAGGTAGCGATGGAAGTACAGGTCGGGCCCGAGATCATCACCATTCACGCCAACGACGAGGTCGTCGTCTGTGAGCCGAACACCAACATGTCGAGCACCAAGGAGCAGGGCTACTTCGCCCGCGACACGCGGTTCATCTCCGGCTTCCGGCTGAAGCTGGGCCGTTCGGCGCCACTCCTCCTGAACAGCGCCGCCGTCCAGCCCTACTCGGCCCGCTTCCAGTTCACCAATGCCGAGCTGGTGAGCGCGCTCGGAACCATCCCGCCCCACGTCCTCGACCTGCGGGTCGACCGTCAGGTCGGCCACGGTGTTCACGAGGACTTTGACGTCGTCAACTACGCGCCCGAGACGGTCAGCATCGGGCTCGAGGTCAGCTACGAGTGCGACTTCGCCGACCTCTTCGACGTCAAGCGCCATCAGCTGGTGCGGCGCGGCATGCTGCAGAGCGAGTGGGACGACACGGCCGGCCGGCTCACGACCACCTACCGCAACGGGGACTTCCACCGGGCCCTGCAGCTCCGCGTGGACAAGGCGGGCTCACCGCCGCAGTTCGCCAACGGCGGGATCATGTTCCACCTCCAGCTCGAACCACGTCAGCACTGGCACACGTGCATCCTGTGGGTGCCCGTCATCCCCGGCGAACCCGAGCGCACCGCCCTGACCGAGTGCAGCGACCTGCTCGGCGTCGACAACGAACACGTCCAGCTGCGGCGCCGGTGGATCGAACACTCGACCCAGATCGCCACGAGCGACCCTGACGTCACCGACGTCATCACCCAGGCCGTCGCCGACCTGTCCAGCCTGCGCATGCACATGCACGACGACTTGGCCGCCGTCGGCCACCGCCATGAGGACCCTGCCAGCGACGACGTCGACACGTGGGTACCGGCCGCGGGCGTGCCGTGGTTCGTCTCGCTGTTCGGCCGTGACGCGCTCACGGCGTCGGCCCAGACCCTCGCTCTTTCACCCCGCTTCGCGTTGGGCACGCTCCACGCCCTCGGCCGTCTTCAGGGCGACGCCTACGACGACGAGCGGGACATGCAGCCGGGCAAGATCGAGCACGAGGTCCGCCACGGCGAGCTGGCCCACTTCCGCCAGATCCCGCACACGCCGTACTACGGCACCCACGACGCCACCACATCGTTCGTCTGGGTGACGGCGCAGGCGTGGCGCTGGCACGGCGACGAGAAGATGCTCGACAGTCTGCGGCACCACGTCGAGCGGGCCCTGGCCTGGATCGACAACGACGGCGACATCGACGGCGACGGGCTGCAGGAGTACAAGACGCGCGCCGGGGCCGGCGGGTACTACCACCAGGGCTGGAAGGACGCATGGAACGGCGTCGTCGACGCCGACGGCAACAACCCGCCCCTCTCGATCGCCCTGTGCGAGCACCAGGCCTACGTCATCGCCGCCAAGCGGGCGTGGGCCGGCGTCGTCGAGGAGGTCTGGGACGACACCACCACGGCGGCGCGACTCCGGGACGAGGCCGACACCCTCGCCGAGCTGCTGGAGACCCGGTTCTGGTGGGAGGACGAGGGCACGTACTACGTCGGTCTCGACGGCGACAAGCGGCCAATCGAGAGCGTGACCTCGAACCCCGGACACGTCCTCGCCGCAGGAGCGGCCGATGGCGGGCGGGCTGCACGCGTGCGGGACCGCCTGCTCGCCGACGACATGTGGAGCGGCTGGGGCATCCGCACGCTCTCAGCAGACCACGCCGCCTACAACCCGTTCGACTACCAGCTCGGATCGGTCTGGCCCCACGACAACGGGGTGGTCGCCGCTGGATTCCGCCGCTACGGCTTCGACGCCGACGCCGCCAGGGTGGCGAGGGCGATCTTCGACGCCGCCGAGCGCTTCCAGTCCCGGCGCCTGCCCGAGCTGTTCTCGGGACTGCAGCGCGATGCGGGCGGCTTCCCGGTGCAGTACCTGGGCGCCAACGTGCCCCAGGCGTGGGCGTCGGGCGCAGTCGTGTCCTTCATCACCACGCTGGCGGGTCTGGAGGCGGACGCACCCAACCGACGCCTGGTCGTGCGCCCCGCCCTCCCGTCCTGGCTCGAACAGGTCCGCTTCGTCGGCCTGCGCGTCGGCGATGCCGCCATCGACCTGCGCGTGTCCCGTTCCGACGGCGGCGACCACCGGATCGAGGTCGACGAGCGCCGCGGGGACCTCGAGGTCAGCCTCGAGACGCCGTGAGCGAGAGGACGAGACCGTCGAGGATGTCGGCTTCGCTGACCAGGCACTCGTCGAAACCGAAGAAGCGCATGATGGCGACGAGGATGGCGGTGCCCCCCACGATCACGTCGGCCCGCGCCTGTTCCAGACCTGGGTTGTGGACGCGGTCGGCCCGCCTCTCAGTGGCGAGGGTGCGGAACACATCCTCGGCGGCTTCGCGCGTGAGTGCGAAGTGGTGGATCTTCTCGCGTGAGTACTCGAGCAGGCCCTGCTCGACGGCGGCGACGGTCGTCACCGTGCCGGCCAGGCCGACGAGGCGCTCGGCGTCCCGTGATGCCGGCAGGTCCCTGGCCACGTCCTCGAGATAGTCCCGGACCACCGAGATCACCTGGCTCAGCTCCTCGGCCGTGGGCGGGTCGTGGTGCAGGAACTTCTCGGTCAGGCGCACGCAGCCGATGTCGAGCGAGAGCACGCCCTCGGGCTCGGTCGTCCCCACCGCGAACTCGGTCGAACCGCCGCCGATGTCTACGACGAGGAACGGGCCGTCGGAGGGATCGAGCTCCGACGTGGCCCCGAGGAACGACAGTCGCGCCTCCTGGTCGCCGTTCAAGAGCTCGGGCCGCACGCCGACGATCTTCTCGGCCGCGTCGAAGAACGCGTCGCTGTTGGCCGCATCCCGCGCCGCCGACGTGGCCGTCATGCGCACCCGCTCGACGCCGTGGCGGTCCATCACGTCCCGGTACTCGCGCAGGACGTCGAGCGTCCGCTGCACGGCTTGGGGCGCCAGCGCGCCCGTGGCGTCGACGCCTTGGCCGAGGCGGGTGATCCGCATGAGGCGCTCGACGGTGCGCGTGCCGCCGTCGCTCACCAGAAGGCGGGTCGAGTTGGTCCCGCAGTCGACGCCGGCCAACATCTCACCCATCGAGGTGCTCCTCTACCCAGCGGCCGACGGGGTCGTCGCCACCCGCCAGGTACCAGGCGTAGTGGGCGTGGAGACACTTCACGCCCCGCCGCGTGCCGCCGACGCCGCCGGAGGGC
>CADDZP010000184.1 GCA_902812475.1 Actinomycetota bacterium
GGATGGTGTCGCCGCCGAAGGGGAACGACGACAGGTGCTTCACAGCGAGCGCGACCTCGGGGAGCACGGTGATGGCGGCCAAGAACAGCGACCCCGGCAGCGTGATTCTGTTCAGGATCCCTGACAGGTAGCGCTCGGTTGGGGGGCCCGGTCGGATCCCGGGGATGAACCCGCCCTGCTTGCGGATGATGTCGGCCTGCTGGTGCGGGTCGAACGTGATCGCCGTGTAGAAGTACGTGAAGAAGATGATCAGCAGGGCGTAGATGATGATGTAGACGGGGTTCCCGGGCGAGACCAGGTACTTGTTGTCGAAGTTGTAGATGAACTTCCAGTGCTGCAGAACGCTCGACAGCATCACCGGGAAGTACAGGACCGAGCTGGCGAAGATCACGGGGATCACGCCCGCCTGGTTCACCTTGAGGGGGATGAACGTCGACTGGCCGCCGTACATGCGCCGCCCGACGATCCGTTTGGCGAACTGCACGGGGATGCGGCGTTGGCCCTGCTCGACGAAGACGATGGCGAGGATCATCCCCACACCGAGCACGCACACCAGGCCGAACGTGAACCAGCCCGCCTGAGCGCGGACGTTCATGAGCTGGGCCGGCATCCGGGCGACGACGTTCACCATGATCAGGATCGACATGCCGTTGCCGATGCCCCGCTGGGTGATGAGCTCGCCCATCCACATGACGATCGCCGTGCCCGCCGTGATCGTGAGCACGATCAGCGCCACGCGGGGGATCGTGAAATGGGGGATGAGGTCGATGTTGACGTTGCCGACGCGGCCCAGCTGGCCCTTGTGGAACTGGTACACGAGACCCGTCGACTGGAGCAGGGCCAGGGCCACGGTCATGTACCGGGTCCACTGGGTGATCTTCTTCTGGCCGACGGCGCCCTGCTCTTGCCACTGCTCGATCTTGGGGATGACGACCGCGAGCAGCTGCATGATGATCGACGCCGTGATGTAGGGCATCACCCCCAAGGCGAACACCGCCATCTGGGTGAGGGCGCCGCCCGAGAAGAGGTTGAGGAAGCTGAGGACGCCGCCGGCCTTGGCCTGGTTCTGCAGCTTCTGGACGGCGTTGAAGTCGATCCCGGGGGTGATGACGTTCGACCCGAACCGGTACAGCACGATCATCGCCAGGGTGAACAGAATCTTGTTCCGGAGGTCCGGAACCCTGAACATGTTCCGCAGCGTGGCGAGCACGGGTCTCCTCGAGGACGGAGATAGATCGTGGTACGACTGAAAGTTAGATCGTAATACGATCCTTTTCCGGGCTGTCAACCGTCACCGTGGCGCTTAGCGTTGCCGGCGATGCCTGGTGCTCCGCCGGACGAGACACGCGACGGCGTCGACCTCACCCACCTCGACGAGCCGCTCTTCGACGGCGCCGGCGCCACCAAGCGCGACCTGGTCGACTACCTCGACGGCGTGAGCGACCGCATCGTGGCCGACCTGCGGGACCGGCCCCTCTCGGTCATCCGGGTCCACCGGGGGAGCGACGCCTTCATGCAGAAGAACGTCCCCAAGTACACCCCTGCGTGGGTGCCGACGATCACCCTGTGGGCCGAGTCGTCCAAGCGCGACGTCACCTACGCCCTCTGCAACGACCGGCGCACGCTGCTGTGGTTCGCCAACCAGCGCGCCGTCGAGTACCACCCGGCGCTCGTACGCGGCAAGGCCCCAGGCCAGAGCCATCTCATCCTCGACATCGACCCGCCCGCCGGCGACGCCTTCTCGATGGCCGTCGCCGCCGCCCACCTCGTGCGCCAGGCCCTCGACGAGGCCGGTCTGCAAGGGGCGGTGAAGACGAGCGGCGCCAAGGGCGTGCACGTCTTCGTCCCCATAGACGAAGACACGCCGATCGAGGACGCCGCCGCCGCGACGCGGGCCTTGGCCCAGCGCGCCGAGCGGCTCGACCCGGCGCTGGCGACGACCGCCTTCATGAAGGAGGACCGCGAGGCCAAGGTCTTCGTCGACGCCACTCGGGTGGGCGGTGCCACGGTCGTCTCGGCCTACAGCCCCCGGGTGCGGCCGGGTACCCCGGTGTCCTATCCCGTCGGCTGGGACGACCTGGATTCGGTCGCGCCTTCGGACTTCACCGTGCACACGGCGCTGGACGCTCTCCACGGCGACGACCCGTGGGCGGCGCAGATGCCTTCGCCCCAGGCGGTGCCGGCCGACCTCCTGGAGGAAGGGCGGGCCATCCCCGTCGCCCGCGTGCAGGCGATGCACGAGGGCAAGCGCCGCGCCCGGTCGAGAAGGAGCTAGGCGGTCAGGCCGACGACGCGGCGCCGGACGTCCGGTCGCCGGGCCATCCCAGCGCCCACGCCGGCTCCTTGTCGGTGAGCGCCGCTCCCTCGAACACAGCAAGGCTGCGCAGCAGCGACGACCGGTCGGCGGCTGGGATGCGGGCGACCAGATCGGTGAGCGCCTGCCGTCGCTTCTTCAGCCCCCGTTCCACCAGCTGGGCACCGGCGGACGTGAGCGACAGTCGAACCTCGCGCCGGTCGGCGGCGGCCGGCTGCCGTCGCAGGTAGCCGGCTCGTACGAGGCGGTCACACACACGCGTCGCCGTCGACGGGGACACGGCCAAGCGGTCGGCCAGGTCGGCCGAGCGCATCGACCCGGCGCCGCCGACGAAGAGCAGGGCCCGGAACTGCGACAGCGTCACCTTCTCGGGAAGCGTGCGGAGGGCGATGCCGACGAGGGCCTTCGACGCCTCGAGCAGGGCGTCGGCGACGGCCTCGACATCGCCGTGTCTCGTCATGATGCAACTATTGCATATAGCAATCAAATGTGCAATGATTGTCACGGGTCAAGGAGCGAGCCCACCCACAACGGGAAGAGCACGCATGACGGTCTCCACCCGAGAGCTCCACGTCGAGTACGCGCGGACCCGCGATCCCAAGCTCCGCGCCCAACTCGTCGAACGGCACTCCGCGCTGGCCTTCCATCTGGCCAAGCGTTTCGGGCCCCGAGGGTCGCAGACCCAGGACGATGTCAATCAGGTGGCCTGCCTGGCCCTCGTGAAAGCCATAGAAGGCTTCGACCCCCACCGAGGCTTCCGGTTCTCGACCTATGCCACATCCGCCATCCTGGGCGAGCTCAAGCGCAACCTGCGCGACCACACATGGTCGGTGCGGCCCTCACGGGCCGCCCACGATCTGTACCTCGAGGTCGAAGGCACGCTCGACGACCTCACCCACGAGCTGAAGCGACGACCGACAATCCCGGAACTGGCGGCTCGCATCGGTGTGAGCGTGGAGGGCGTCCTCTTCGCGCAGGAGGTGGCCGGCGGGCGGATGGCGTCGTCACTCGACCAGCCGCTGCCGGGGCGCCAGGAGCGACTCGCCGACGGGCTGGGCGACGACGATCCCGACATCCGTCGCGTCGAGCAGCGGCTGACGCTGCATTCCGCGGTGTGCACGCTGTCGGCCCAGGAGCGGCACATCCTGGCGCTGCGCTTTCAGCACGGAATGAGCCAGGCTGCGATCGCACGCGAGCTCGGGTGCAGTCAGATGCACATCTCCCGCGTTCTGCGTCGCACGTTGTCGGCGTTGCGCACCGCCTTGACGGACGACGCCGCCTAGCGACAGCGAGATTTCCTCACCAGGGACGGGCGATGCGGTACCGTCGTTGTCGACGACAAGAGACCAGAGCCGGAGTGTCCGGCTCGCAGGCCCACCTCACCGCCTCCGGTTCGTGGAGAGTTGCCGAGGCAGGCCTCTCACAACCCGAGGAGTTCATGTAGTGACGACGTTCGCCGAACTCGGCCTGCGCGCCGAGCTGGTTGCCGCGCTCGAGGCCGAGGGCATCAACGAGCCGTTCCCCATCCAAGAGGCCACCATCCGCGACAGCCTCGCCGGCCGAGACGTCTGCGGCCGGGCCAAGACGGGCTCCGGCAAGACGCTCGCGTTCGGCTTGCCGATGCTGCAACGCACGCCCGTCGACATCGAGCCGGGCAAGCCCGTGAGCCTCGTGCTCGTCCCGACGCGTGAGTTGGCCGGGCAGGTCGTCAACGTGCTGACCCCGCTGGCGCGCGCCCTCGGACTACGCACGATGGCGCTGTACGGCGGCACTCAGCTCGACCGCCAGATCAAGGCCCTGCGCCGGCCCGTCCACGTTGTCGTGGCCACCCCCGGCCGCCTCATCGATCTCATCGACCGGGGTGCCATCTCCGTGGCGTCGGTCGACATGGTCGCGGTCGACGAAGCGGACCGCATGGCCGACATGGGGTTCTTCCCCCAGGTCGAGTGGGTCCTGCGGCGAGCCGACAACCGCACCCAGACACTGTTGTTCTCCGCCACCCTTGACGGTGACGTCGGCGGGCTCGTGCGTCATTACCTGAGGGACCCGGTGCGCCACGAGGTGGCGTCGGCCACCCAGACCGTCGAGGAGATGCACCACCGCTTCCTGGCCGTGCACGAGATGGACCGGGTCAAGGTGGCGGCTGCCATCACCCGCGGCGTCGCCCGCACGCTGATCTTCAGCCGGACCAAGCGCCAGGCCGACCGTCTCGTCGGCCAGCTGCGCGCCGAGGATGTCAATGCTGCGGCCATCCACGGCGACCTGCGTCAGTCGGCGCGCGAGAAGGCGCTGGCCGACTTCGCCGCCGGCCAGGTGCCGGTCCTGGTGGCCACAGACGTCGCCGGACGGGGCATCCATGTCGAGGACGTCGACGTGGTCCTGCACTGGGAGCCGCCCCAGGACCACAAGGCCTACCTGCACCGCTCGGGCCGCACCGCTCGGGCCGGACGCACTGGCATGGTCGTCACGTTCGTGCTGTGGAACCACGTGGCCGAGATCGAGCGCCTGCAGAAGCGGCTCGGTTTGACGGAGCCCGTCACCGAGGTCTTCTCCAACGATCCCCGCCTGGCCGACCTGGGCAGCCTCGACAGCCCCGCGCCCGCGCGTCGCGCCGCCACCGGCTGAATCCCGCGGCAGCGCTCGGCGCCGAAGGCGCCCTCTTCTGATGCCGGGTGAGAAGGAACGCGCGGAGGGCGAGCGGCTTTGCCGTGAGCCCGCAGCACGATTTGGCTCGCCGAGCAAGCTTTGCTTGCGAGCGCGAAACAATCAAGGGCCGCACCTGGGGCCCCTCGCCCCAAGCACCCAGGTCCACCGCCTCTTCGACGGTCGCGGCCCATGTCTGTGTACCCATCGGTGCGTCCGATTGAACTGAACCGGCCGTACCCTTGACCCGTGGGGTCTTCCCTCGAGTCCGAGGTGAGCGCCCTCGCTCACCGCATTGCCGATCTCGGCGCGGGGGAGCGGTCCGACATCGTGCAGCGCTCGTGGTGGAGCGAGCGCATCCTCGAGTGGGCCATGTCGCACCCGTCGTTCAAGACCCAGCTCTTCCGTTTCGTCGACGTGTTTCCGGCAACGAGCGGCGACGCCGACGTCCTCCGCCATCTCGACGAGTACTTTTCGTCGGCTGACATCCCGCGCACGTTCGACCTCGGCCTCGAAGTCGCCGACCACCTGCCGTTCGGGAGGGCGGCCACCGCGTCGGTCGCCCGGCGCAACATCCGGCGTATGGCCCGTCAGTTCATCGTCGGCGAGGACCCGGCCGCCGCGGTGGCCGGCCTTCAGCGCCTGTGGCGGGCGGGCAGCGCCTTCACCGTCGACGTCTTGGGTGAGAAGACGGTCACTGACGAGGAGGCCGACGTCTACGCGGCGCGCGTCGACGCCCTGCTGGCCACGCTGATCGAGGCGACGGCGTCGTGGCCGCCCGACGACCACCTCGAGCGCGACGACCTGGGCGCATTGCCAAGAGTGAACGTGAGCGTGAAGCCGACGGCGCTGACGTCGTTCCACGAGCCGTTGTCGCGCCAGGACGCGCTGGCCGACGGCAAGTCCCGGCTGCGCCCGATCTTGCGCCGGGCTGCGGAGGGCGGTGCCCACGTCCACTTCGACATGGAGCACTACGACGCCAAGGACGTCACCCTGCAGCTCTTCCGTGAACTGGTGAGCGAGCCCGAGTTCGCAAACCTGCACGCGGGCGTCGTCGTCCAGTCGTACCTGAAGGATTCGTTCGTCGACCTGTCCGACCTCATCGCCTTCTCGTCCCAGCGACCGACGCCCATCACCGTCCGGCTGGTCAAGGGCGCCTACTGGGACACCGAGACCGTCATCGCCCGGGCCGAGGGCTGGCCCGTGCCCGTGTATGACGAGATCGAACAGACCGAGGCCAACTACGAGCGCTGCGTCTGCCTGCTGCACGACCACCATGGCGAGGTGCGGGCCGCCTTCGGGACCCACAACCTCCGGTCGCTGGCCTACGCGGCGGTCATCGCCCGGGAGCGTGGGATCCCCGACCACGGGTTCGAGCTGCAGATGCTCTACGGCATGGCGCCCACCGTGCACGCCGCCGTGCGCCGCCTCGGGTACCGGCTGCGCGTGTACGCGCCGGTCGGCGAGCTCGTCCCGGGCATGGCGTACCTGGTCCGGCGCCTGCTCGAGAACACCTCCAACGAGAGCTTCGTCCGCCAGCGCTTCAAGGAGGGCCGCGGCCTCGACGCCTTGCTGTCACCGCCCCGTGTGGCGTCGCTGCCCGAGGCGGGGCCCGATACACCCGCGTCGCGCCCGCCCACCGACGCCTCGTCGCCGGGCCCATACCAGCACGAGCCGGTGGCCGAGTGGCGGCGCGCCGGGGTGCGGGCGACGTTCGCAGCCGCGATCGATCGAGCGGAGCACGGCGCACGGCCCGGCGTTCGCTCATTCGTTGGCCCTACACCACGAGGTATTGACCAAACCGTTTCCGAGGTCCCAGCAATCGTCGACGGTTCGCCGACGATGACCGGCGCTCGCATCGTCTCGGTCGACCCCGCCGACCCGTCCCGTGAGG
>CADDZP010000185.1 GCA_902812475.1 Actinomycetota bacterium
CTCCCAGACGCGGAAGCGAAGCTCGTCGCGACCCGGGCCGGGGGCGATGAACTCCACGTTCATACCGGCGGGGCGCAGCTGCTCGAGCTTGGGGCCGAGCTCGGCGACGTGGACGTCGGCCGGATCGGGACAGAGCAGGACGAGGTGGGGGTTGCCCATCTCGACCTCGCGCTGGCGCCAGCCGGACGAGCTGTGGTCGCGCTCGGCACCGAGCACGGCGGGACCCATGTCGACGGTCACGCCCTCGTCCTTGATCCAGAGGCGCTTCACCCCGGCGTCGGTGGCGACAGTGATCTCTGTACTGGTGACGACGCCGTGGGCAGCCGCCGCCCGGACGGCGCAGCGGATGCCGTTGCCGCTCATCTCCGCCCGTCGGCCGTCCGCGTTGCGCAGCTCCATCACCAGGTCGGCGGTGTGGCCGTCGCCCGCGGTGAGCCGGATGAGGCCGTCGGCGCCCACGCCGCGGTGGCGGTCGCAGACGCGGCGAGCGGCGTCCTCATCGACGCGCTGGCTGCCGTCGGCGTCGAGGAGGATCAGGAAGTCGTTGCCCAGCGCCTGGTACTTGTCGAGGTTCACTTCGCCCAGTTTCCCAGTAGTGCGGGGGTTAGGGCGAGAGGATCGCCCGCTGTGCCGAGCCAGGTGATGCGAGGGTCACGGCGGAACCACATGCGCTGGCGCCGGGAGAACTCCCGTGTGCGGCCGGCGGCGGTGGCGAGCGCGTCGTCGAGGGTCGTCGCTCCGGCCGCGTAGTCGACCAGCTCCTTGTAGCCCAGGGCCTGGCGGGCCGTGGGTGACATCCGTGGCTCGAGGGCGACGGCTTCGTCGACGAAACCGGCGTCGACCTGGGCGCGCAGGCGGGCGTCGATGCGTTGGTTGAGGACGGCGCGGGGCAACCAGACGCCCGCCAGACGGAACGTCGTGGCCGGGAAGGCGTCGATGCCGGGGCCGAAGCTCGAGAAGGGTCGACCGCTGCCCAGAGTCACTTCGAGGGCCCGCACGACCCGGCGCCGGTTCGTCGGCTCGATGCGCGCCGCCGCAGTCGGATCGAGTGCGGTGAGGCGCCGGTGCAGGCCTTCGGTGCCGGTCGCGGCCGCCTGGACGTCGAGCTCGTCGCGGACGTCGGGCCACTCGCCGGGTACGGCCAGACGGTCGACGACCGCCTGGAGGTAGAGCCCGGTGCCACCGACGAGCAATGCACGACGGCCGCGGCGTTCGATGCCGGCGATGGCGCCGTCGGCTTCCTCTCGGAAGCGGGCGACGGTGAAGCGTTCGTCAGGGTCGGCGAGGTCGAGCAGGTGGTGAGGCACTTCCTGGCGTTCGGTTGGCGTGGCCTTTGCCGTGCCGATGTCCATCCCCCGGTACACCTGCATGGAGTCGACGGAGACAATCTCGACGTCGCCGAGTCGCCGCGCGACCTCCAGCGCCAGCGCGGACTTGCCCGAGGCCGTCGGCCCGACAAGTGCGAGGTGTCTGGTGCCGCTGATTAGAGCGCCACCACCGGGATGCGGCTCCGGCGGGCCGGCGGCGCCTTCACGCCGACGAGCTCGCCGGTCAGATGGTGGGGCGCAGCGGCAGTGACGAACACGTCGGCGATGGTTCCGACAGGGAGCCCGGCGGCCGGGAAGTGGATGAGCTTGTTCTGGCGGGTGCGGCCGGTGAGCACCGTCGCGTCGCGCTTGCTCGGGCCCTCGACGATGACCTCCTCGGTGCGCCCGAGGCGAGCCTCATGTTTCCGCCGGGCCGACCGCTCGACGACGAGGCGGAGGCGCTGGAAACGCTCGGCGGCCACGGCGGGCGGGATGAAGCGGTCGTCGGGCATGGCCGCTGCCTCGGTGCCGGGCCGCGGCGAGAAGAGGAAGGTGTAGGCGCTGTCGTACTCGGCGGCGGCGACCACCTCGAGGGTGCGCTCGAAGTCGTCGTCGGTCTCGCCGGGGAAGCCGACGATGATGTCGGTCGTCACGGCCAGATCGGCGATGGCGCGGCGCGCTGTGGCCAGCTTCTCCAGGTAGCGGCCGGCCGTGTAGCCCCGGTGCATGGCGGCGAGCACCCGATCGCTCCCCGCTTGGAGCGGGAGGTGGAGGTGCTCGCACACCGCCGGCGTCTCGGCCATGGCTGCGATGGTCTCGGGGCGCAGGTCCTTGGGATGCGGGCTGGTGAAGCGCACGCGCTGGATGCCGTCGACAGCGCCCACGGCCCGGAGCAGCTCGGCGAACAAGGGCCGCCGCCTGGTGAGGTCACGGCCGTAGGAGTTGACGTTCTGGCCCAGCAGCGTCACCTCGACGACACCGTCGCCAGCAAGCTTCTCGACCTCGGCGACCAGCTCGTCGAAGGGCCTGCTGATCTCCTTGCCCCGAACGGCGGGGACGATGCAGAACGCGCACTTGTTGTCGCAGCCGATCTGGATGGTCACCCAGGCAGCGTGAGGCAGGTCGCGGACGGGCAGGGCCGAGGGGAAGGCGTCGTCGCCGTCGTCGGGTGCAGCATCGAGGATCTCGACGATCGGGCGGTCATGCTCGCGGGCCTCGTGCAGGAGCTCGGCCGCCCGGCCCACGTTGTGGGTGCCGAGGACGACGTCGACGTGGGGGGCGCGCTCCCGGACGAGCGCCCCGTCCTTCTGGGCCAGGCAGCCGGCCACCGCGATCTGGAGGTCGGGGCGCTTCTGCTTCTCGGCGGCCAGGTGGCCGAGATTGCCGTAGAGCTTGTTGTCGGCGTTCTCTCGGATGCAGCAGGTGTTGAGGAGGACGACGTCGGCGTTCGCCACGTCGTCGGTGGCCTCCATGCCGTCGGCCTCGAGCAGGCCCGCGAGGCGTTGGGAGTCGTGCTCGTTCATCTGGCACCCGAAGGTGCGGATGAGGTACTTGCGGGGCGTGGCGGGCACGCCGCTCAGGCTACTGAGCGCTCAGTTGCTTCAAGTCGGCGAGGACCTCGTCGGGGTGCCCGCCGAAGTCCTTGACGTCATAGATCTTGCGTACGGTCCCGTCGGGATCGATGAGGAACGTCCATCGGCGAGCGACCGCCGCCCAGTCGTCGCCGGCCGGGCGGGCCGTGCCGTAGGCCTCTCCCACGGCGTGGTCGACGTCAGAGAGGAGCCGGTACGGGAACCCCTCGTTCTCGGCGAACGTCTTGTTCTTGTCGGGTGTGTCGAAGGAGATCCCGACGATGACGGCGTTCAGCTCGTCGAACTGTGGGGTTCGGTCACGGAACCCCTGCCCTTCGATCGTTCAGCCGGGTGTGGACGCCGCCGGGTACCACCAAAGCACCACCCACCGGCCCCGCATGTCGTCGAGCGACACCTGGTTGCCATCCTGATCGGGCAGGTTGAAGCGGGGAGCGCGCTCGCCTTCGCTGACGGCCATACCTGTCGGTCTAGCAGGTGGCGTGCGCCGGTCGCAGCGATCCGTCGCCTTGTCCGGCTACCGCCGCAGCCGTGCCGTCGGGCGACGCGCCGTCGGGGGACGCGCCGTCAGCGGACGCACCGTCGCGGGCCGCCGCCTTGTGCGTCCTGTCCTCGACCGAGAGGCGGATCGCCGTACGGCTCTCGCCGTCGATCTCGATGTCGGCGAACGTGGGGACGCACACCAGGTCGACGTTGGACGGCGTCAGATACCCGCGGGCGATGGCGATGGCCTTCACCGCCTGGTTGAGGGCTCCCGCACCGACGACCTGCACCTCGACCGCCCCCGACTGGCGCACGACGCCGGCCATGGCGCCTGCCACCGAGTTGGGGTTGGAACGGCTCGAAACCTTCAGGATCTCCACAGGCCCTCCCGGAGGGCGGGATGGTGTCGTCGGTCGCTTGGAAGGTTCGACGCGCCCGTTGACGCCTCCTGCCGGTGGATTCGTGCGTTTTTGCCCGGGTTTGTCCTCGACACGCTGCGCGGCCGAAACCGCGCAGCGTGTCGGACAGGGGAAGTCGTTCAGTCGAGGCTGATCGGCTGGTCGTCGGGATCGACGGCGTCGGCGCCGTCGGTCTCGGACTTGGGCGCCAGACCGGCCTGCTGACGAACGCGCTCGGAGATCTCGACCATCACCTCGAGGTTCTCGGCCAGGAAGGCCTTGGCGTTCTCCCGGCCCTGCCCGAGCTGCTCGCCCTCGTAGGTGAACCAGGCCCCCGACTTCTTGATCAGCCCCAGATCGACCCCGACGTCGAGCAGGGAGCCTTCCCGGCTGATGCCCTTGCCGTAGGTGATGTCGAACTCGGCCTGGCGGAATGGGGACGCAACTTTGTTCTTCACGACCTTCACGCGAGTGCGGTTGCCCACGACCTCGACGCCGTCCTTGATGGCCTCGATGCGCCGGATGTCGAGCCGCACCGACGAATAGAACTTCAGCGCCCGCCCGCCCGGCGTCGTCTCCGGCGAACCAAATAACACACCTATCTTCTCACGCAGCTGGTTGATGAAGACACAGATCGTGTTCGTGCGGTTGAGGTTGGCGGTGAGCTTGCGCAGGGCCTGGGACATCAAGCGCGCTTGCAGGCCGACGTGGGCGTCGCCCATCTCGCCTTCGATCTCGGCCCGCGGCGTCAGCGCTGCGACCGAGTCGATGACGACGACGTCGAGAGCGCCGGAGCGGATCAGTGTGTCGGCGATCTCGAGCGCCTGTTCACCAGTGTCGGGCTGGGAGATCAGCAGGTCGTCGACGTTGACGCCGATGGCCTTGGCGTAGACAGGATCGACGGCGTGCTCGGCGTCGATGTAGGCACAGATGCCGCCATTGCGTTGCGCCTCGGCGACCACGTGCATGGCAAGTGTTGTGTTGTGCGAAACGATGCCATTGGCAAGGAAGCTGTGCGTCTTCGGCAGCACGACATCGAACGTCGGCTGCACCCCTGCGTCTTCGACGGAGACGACTGCTTCATAGCTGTACCTGGCCTGGGACAAGTACCGCAGGTATTCCAGAAGCGCACGGCCACTGCCCGACATCCGATCGGTCCGGGCATCCGCCCAGGCGACAATCCGTCCGAGCCGCGACCGTGCGCATTCGAGGTCGAAATCTTTACGGAAGAGATCGCCGGCAATCCGGTCGAAGTCACGATCACCGCCAATGTCGTCACGCAAGTCGCACACGAGATGCTTGATCAGCGGAACGTTCTCAAAGCGCGGCTCGTACGAAGAGCGACGGAAGTGAGACGCGATCTGCGCCTGACGCCGTTGTGAACGGAATCCCACCTCTTCGACGAAGCGGTGCGCCGACGCCGGGTTGATCGTCACAGACCAGTAGTCGCGCTCGTACTGCTTGTTGTACGTCGGGCGCACCGTGCATGGAATGCCCAACCCGTAAAGCAGCAGCTGAACTTCGCGCGCCAACTGCTCGGATGCCGTTCCCAGGCCGACAGTCGAACTGTCGTCGATCCAACCGTCACCTTCGAACAGCGCTGAGAGGAACGCACGTTGGATCTTGTGACCGCCGGTACGGACGCACGCCGGAACGGTCTTTCCAGGAGCATTGACGTAGTCGAGCCCGTACTGCGCAGCGAGCTGTGTGCGCAGCGCCTTGTTGGGGACTGAGTAGTCGCCCTCACCGTAGAGCTTCACCTTGGCGCCAAACAGCTGCTCGACGAGCTTGGTGAACTCTGCGCCAACCTCCCGGTCGTAGTTCGTGAATCGGAATTGATTCGAATAGCCGAGGCTTCCTTCGGCGGTGAGATATCCGAGGAGGACTGCCTCATCCTCGCTCAGGCCGTCGCCGCTCGCGGCCTCGGTCGCTCCGAACAGGGCGGAGACAACGACGTCGCCCTCCCGGATACGTCCCGCCTCACGCCACACGATGAATCCACGGTCGTTCACCACTCGCAGTGGGTGGTTGGCAGTGACCTTCACTGCGCGTCCGGATTGCAGCCGCAGTCGCAAGACCGGTCGACGATTGTTGTGCGTAAGAGCGTTGACCTCTTCGAGCTCACCGCGCTCGTTGACCATACGGACACCGTGGTGACGGATCGGGGTCACGCGACTCGTGCAGCTGGCTGACTCCCCGCATCGATTGAACACTTCCTCGACCGTTTCGAGCCCACGGTCGGTCCAGACATGCGTATCGGCAGTCAGACACTTTCCACTGGCCTCTGGTCCGTAGATCTCCACGATGCGCCCGCGCGGCAGACCGCCGATGCCGAGGGCGATGTCGAGGGCGAGTGCTCCGGTCGAGACCGCTTCGATCTCCATATTGGGCCGGTCGCCCATGCGCATGACCGAGCCCTTGCCGAACTGCTTCTCGATCTGACCCAGGGCCACGTCGAGTGCCTGCTGACGCTCCATGGTGGAGCTCCCTTCCCTCGTATCGAACTGGACGACCACGACCCTACGAAGGGGGTGTGACAACTTACGCCGCTGTAGTTCCAGCAGCGTAGTTCCGAACGTCCGTTCGGTGCAAGGACCCTCAGCCCCTCAGCTCACGGCGAACTCATTGACCGGACGCGCCGGAAACCGGCGCAAACGCTCCGGGAATCCGAGAGTGACGGGCCGTCAGGCGGCGGCCAGGCCCACCGCCATGACGATGAGGCCGACGAGCAGCACGAGGCCGCTGGCGACGTAGCGGGTGACCCACGTGTAGGTCTTGGTCTGGGTGCCGTCGCCGGCGATGACGCCGCGCAGCTCGACCGAGGGGCCGGGCAGGCGCCGGTACCAGCCCTGGGCGATGACCTCCTGGCCGAAGTACTTGTCGGCCTTGAACAGCGCGAACAGGCTGCCCCAGAGCGGCAGCGGCTGGCTGTACAGCAGCGGCACGAAGCCGGATGAGTCCTGCACGACCAGGTCGGGCGACAGCACG
>CADDZP010000186.1 GCA_902812475.1 Actinomycetota bacterium
CTTCAGGGGGAACTGCTCGTTCAACTGTACGCCGCGTCAGTTTTCGAGCAACCGGCGAGGATGACGCCCGTCGACATAGCCGAGGAACGGCGGATACACGTTGTACCCGAGCAGCTCCTGCAGGCGTTGTGGGAGCTGTCGCACGATTTCGGGGGGCACGCCCAAGATGTGGTTCTCCTGCGGCCGCAGCCAGGACGCGACGTATTCGAGGACGACGCCCAGGCGCGGGCGGTCGCTGCGGTTGGCACCGCCGCCGTGCCACAGCGTTCCCACGTAGAACATCACCGACCCGGCGGGCATCTCGGCGATCGTCACCGCGGTGGAGTCGTCGGGGCTGCGCTCGACCCACCGATGGCTACCCGGCACGAGGCGAGTGGCCCCGTTCACCTCGGTGAAGTCGTCGAACGGCCACATGCACGTCACAACCACCTGGTCGTGGGGCCGGGGGAGGGGGTACACGGCGTCGTCGTGGTGCAGCACCTGGGCCGGCTCCCCGGGACCGATCAGGATGCCGGTGGGGGCACTCAGTTGGTAGTGCCGCAGCACCTCGTCGAGGACGCCGAGCACCAGAGGGTGCGTGGCCGCGCCGTCGAGCAGTCGCGTCTTGCGGAACAGGGCGTAGATGCGACGCGTGTGGAAGCCCTCGAAGGCGTTGCGGCCGCACGGGACGTCCTCGGCGATGGCGGTGAGCTCGGCCCGGATGCGCTCCGCCTCGGCGCGGTCGAAGATGCCGGGCACGATCGAATAGCCGTCGGTGTCGAGGTCGGCGAGGACATCGGCAACCGTCGCGGTCGTCGTCAGCGTGCTCACCCGTCCGGCTCCAGCCCCTTGGCGATGAGGAAGCCCCGTGCCCGCTCGGCCAGCGGGTACCGCTCGACGAGGGCGTGGAAGCGGGGGCCGTGCCCGTGGTAGCGCAGATGGGCGAGCTCGTGGACGATGACGTAGTCCAGCACCCAGCGGGGATAGTTGGCGAGGCGGGCGGAGATCCGGATGGTGCCCTCCCTGGGCGTGCACGAGCCCCACAGTGACCTCTGGTTGCCGGCCCACGCGATGCTCGCCGGCCGCGGGAGCCCGTAGCGCTCGGCCAGCAGGCGCGCCCGGCGGGCGACGTCGATGCGCTCGGCGTCCCGCCGGCGCTCCAGGCGCTTCACCATGACGTCGGCCCAGTGCTTCTCCTCGGCTTCGGACATGGTGTGCGGTATCGACAGGCGCACGACGCCGTTGCGCTCGGTCGCTTGGATCGTCTTGCGCCGACGGGTGCTGCGGATGACCTCGACCTGCACGGTCCCATGAAAGCAGGCGGCGACGACAGTCCGGTGTGACCGCCGTGCTCACGGCCCCGCGGCCGCGCCCGAAGGGCTAGCCGGAGGCGGCGTCCAGGTAGGCCTCGGTCAGCCAGGCGCGGATGTCGCCGTCGATGTCCTCCGGTCGCCCGAACTGCCTGCCACAGGCCGGACAGTCCCATGCCGTCGCCACGGCCGAAGGCTCGCGCGGCCCTTCCGTGACCACCCGGTCATCTGTACGATCGGCGGCGATGCCCACGGAGACCTGGTGGAACCTGTCGCCCGAGAAGCGTGAGCGGGTGACCCGGGCGGCCATGGTCGAGTTCGGCAAGCGCGGCTTCAGCGCCGGCAGCCTCAACGTCATCGCCCGGGAAGCGGACATCGCCAAGGGCTCGCTGTTCCAGTACTTCGACGACAAGCTCGACATGTTCACGGCGATCTGCGAGGCGGGGATCCAGACCATCCGGGACGCCGCCCTCCGCGGCGTCGACGTCGACAACGACGAGTTCTTTGCCGCCCTTCGCAAGATCACCCGCAACTGGCTGAAGTTCTTCTCGACGCATCCTGTCGAGCGAGCCATGGCGTACGCGGCCGGCAACGAGGTGGACGAGGAAGCGGCGGCGGCCGTCCGGCAGGTGACCAGCGCTCACTTCGTCAGCGAGCTCACGCCGCTCGTGAAGGGCGCCGACGCCCGCGGCGAGTTCGGCGAAGGCGTGAAGTCGGACCAGGTGATCTCCATGGTCGTCCTCGTGCTCCGGCACCTGGACAAGGCGCCGTTCTATCCCCACGTCGACCCGGTCCTGGACCTTCCCCGCAAGCGGCCGGCCGAGGTCGAGCGCATCGCCCTCGAGCTCGTCGACGCCCTGGAGCGGGCCTACGGCCGCCCGCGCCCAGCGAGGCGGCGGAGCACCAAGACCCACCCTTGACATGCTCTCCCGCCAACCGCTCATATACGGAATGGAGAAGATCTGGATCGTCGACGACGAGCCCAGCCGCCGTTATCCGATCTACACGCGCGGCAACATCGGCGAGGTCTTCCCGGTGGTCGTCTCACCGCTGAGCTGGTCGCTGTACGGCCCCGCCGCCGAGCTCGGTTGGCGGGACGCCTTCCGCGACTACGGGATCTACGTCGATGGTGACTTCGGGCCCCAGCCCACGGGGATCGTCGGGTGCTTCGGCGGCTACGGCTACCTCAACATCTCCTACGTCCGTGTGTTCGCCGTGCGCACGCCCGGTCTGGCCGTGGACGACGTCGACCGCATGTTCTTCGGCGAGTCCGACGCCCCGCCGTACCAACCGAAGCCGGGCGACAAGAACCTGAAGGCGTCGCTGCGCATCGCCCGCACGCTGGTCAAGACCCTCGGCACCAAGTCGTTGCCCGAGCTCGAGGACGACAAGCGCCGCGTGGCCACCTACCTCGCCGGGCGGCCGCCGGTCGACTCGGCGCCCGACGACGCCCTGATCGCCAGCACGGTCGACTTCGCGGGCCTGTTCCGTCACCTGTTCGCCCGCCACATCATGGTCACCTACATGGCCTTCGCGGCGCGCGGGCTGCTCGCTCAGATCTGCGACCAGAAGCTCGGCGACGTGGCGCTGGCCAACAAGCTGCTGGCCGGGATCGGCTCGGTCGAGTCGGCCGCGCCGTCGTTCGCCATGTGGGAGCTGTCTCGGCTGCCCGGGGGGTCGGCCGAGTTCGACGCCGATTTCGAGCGCTTCCTCGACGAGTACGGGTGCCGTGGTCCCAACGAGTGGGAGGGCTCGTCCGAGACGTGGGGCACCAAGCCCGGACTCGCCCTCGCCGCCATCTCGTGCATGCGTATGGCGAGCCAAGAGAACTCGCCGCACGCCCAGCAGGACCGGCTGGCTGCCAAGCGGGAGCAGGCGGTGGACGACGCCCGGCGGCGGTTGTCGCGAGCCACCCGCTTCCAGTTCGACAAGGCACTGCGCGCCTCGACGGTCCTGTCGCAGGGTCGCGAGCGATCGAAGACGACGATCGTCAAGGCCATCCACGGCAACCGCCTGTTGCAGCGGGAGCTGGCTCGCCGGGCGCGCGACCGCGGCGGTCCGGAGGCGCTGGCCGACATGTGGCTGCTGACGCCGGACGAGCTGCCCCGCTACGTGGAGTCGCCGGCCGCCTTCCTGTCGACGATCGACGCCCGCCGCGAGCGGCGGCAGTGGCTCGACTCGCTGGTTCCGCCGTTCGTCTTCGAGGGAACGATGCCGCCGCCCGAGACGTGGGAGCGGCGAGACGCGCCGAGCGAGGTGGCCAAGCAGGGCGCGTCGCTCACGGGTATCGCCGGGTGTCCCGGCGTGGCCCGGGGCCGGGCGCGCGTCGTGCTCGACCCGCTCGACCCCCGGGGCCTGGCCCCCGGCGACGTCCTCGTCGCTCCGATCACCGACCCGGCATGGACGCCGTTGTTCGTGCCCGCCGGGGCCGTCGTCGTCGATGTCGGCGCCGAGATGAGCCACGCCATCATCGTGGCCCGCGAGCTCGGCATTCCCGCCGTCGTGAGCGTCACCGGAGCGACGCGCAACATCCCCGACGGGGCCCTGCTGGAGGTCGACGGCGACCACGGCGTCGTCACGGTGCTGGAGGCGTAGCCATCGGATTCGTGGTGGAGCCGATCGGCCATGTTGTCGGCGGCAGGACCGAGGTCCTCGACGACGACTGGGCCGACGTGGAGGCGACGATCGCCCTCGACGGCAGTCGCCTCGACGCTGACGCGACCCGCTGCCTCGACGAGTTCTCCCACATCGAGGTCGTCTACCTCTTCCACCTGGTCGAGGCCGGGCAGGTGACGACCGGCGCCCGCCGTCCCCGCGGCAACCCCGGCTGGCCCGTGGTCGGCATCCTCGCCCAGAGGGCCAAGGCCCGTCCCAACCGCATCGGCGTCACCGTGTGCGAGCTGGTCGACGTCGACGGTCTCCAGCTGCGCGTGCGGGGCCTGGATGCCATCGACGGCTCGCCCGTGCTCGACGTCAAGCCGTACATCGTCGAGTTCGGGCCCCGGGGCCCGATCTACCAGCCCGACTGGGCCACCGATGTGATGCGCGCCTACTGGTAAGCAGGTGGGTTAGGGGTCGAGGTCGAACGGGAAAGGGTGGCTCGCGTGAATCGGCGTGCGGTTTCGGCCGCCTCCCTCCTTTTGGTCGGCCTCGTCCTGGCCGCCTGTACGAACGCGCACAAGGAGAGCGCCGGTCGCCTGCTGACCCACGACAGCCCCGTGCCCACGACCGAGGCGCCTGTGGTCGTCGACGCCGCGCCCGACACACCGTCGACGCCGACGACGCCGACGACCGTCGATGTCGGTCCGGCCGACCCGACACCGGTGTTGCGCCCGCACGCGGCCGCCGGCGGTCGTGCCGTCAGCACCGGTGGTGGGGGCCGTGGTGCCGGCCCGGGTCACACCGTCGCTGCCGCGGCACCGCCCAAGCCGGTGGCGTTCGGCAACCTGGCGCCGCCGGGTGCGACGCCCAAGGTGTGGGCCGTCGTGATCGGCATCCAGGCCTACCAGGGCCGCACCCATGCGACCGTCGGCGGCCGGGGCGACGCCGCTGCGTTCATGCAGGAGCTGAGCAACGCCCACTGGCCGGCTGACCACATCCTCGAGCTGGTCGACGGCGACGCCACCATCGGGAACATCCGCCAGGCCATGCAGTGGCTGACCCAGCACAGCGCCCCGGACACGTTCACGCTGTTCCACTACTCGGGCCACGTGTGCATCCAGAGCAGCGGCCCGTGCGGCGCCAACCACATGTACCTGTGGTCGGTCGACAACCAGTTCATCTCCGACGACGAGTTCGGCAACAACATGCGCAACCTCCAAGGCAAGGCGTGGGTCGACATCGCCGGCTGCGAGGCTGCCGCTTTCGACAAGGGCATCTCCAGCCCCCAGCGCCTGTTCACGGCTGCGTCCCAGGCCAACGAGAAGGGCTACGAGGACCCCAACTGGCACGAGTCCGTGTGGACCGGGTACTCGGTCGACCAGGGGATGCTCCAGGGCCAGGCCGACGGCAACGGCGACCACGTCGTCACCGTGCAGGAGGCCGTCAACTGGGCGGCGCCCCGTGCTGCGAACGACACGCAGGGCCAGGACCACGGGTCGCAGCATCCCGACATCGCCGGCGGCCAGGACGCCGGCCCGTTCGACCTGGCGGCCATGGCGGCCCCGCCTCCTCCGCCACCCTCCAACAACAACGGCGGCGGCAACGGCGGTGGCGGCGGTCAGCCACCCCCTCCGTCACCGTCGCCCGGGTGCAACGACGTGACCAAGAGCGTCCTGCACTGCTGATTCGCCCGGCCAGTCAGCGTCTCTGCGCAGCAGGCGTCGTCTGACGACGGTTGGCGCGCAGAGACGGTCAACCGCCGCCGGCGGCGACGGCGTGGAAGCCTCCGTCGACGTGGACCATCTCGCCGGTCGTGGCCGGGAACCAGTCCGACAGGAGGGCGACGCACGCCTTGGCGACGGGCTCGGGGTCGCGGAGGTCCCAGCCGAGAGGCGCCCGCTGAGACCAGACGTCCTCGAAGCGGTCGAAGCCAGGGACACCGCGCGCCGCGACCGTCCGCAGCGGGCCGGCGCACACGAGGTTGACCCTGACGCCCTGGCCACCGAGGTCGCGCGCCAGGTAGCGCGACGTCGACTCGAGGGCAGCTTTCGCTACGCCCATCCAGTCGTAGGCGGGCCAGGCCTGGCGAGCGTCGAAGTCGAGGCCGACGATCGACCCGCCGCCGGTCATGAGCGGGGCAACGGCGCGCGCCAGCGACGCCAGCGAGTAGGCCGACACGTGCAGGGCGACGCCCACGTCGTCCCAGGCGGCGTCGAGAAAGCCGCCGCCCAGGCAGGACTCGGGTGCGAAGCCGACGGAGTGCAGGACGCCGTCGACGGTGCCCCAGCGCCGGCGCAGATCCTCGGTCAGCGTCGCCAGGTCGGCCTCACTCGTCACATCGAGCTCGACGATGTCGGGCGGGTTCGGCAGGCGTTTCGCCACCCGCTCGGTGATGCGCCGGGCCCGCCCGAACGACGTCAACACGAGCTCGGCGCCCTCTTCCTGGGCCACGCGGGCGACGGCGTATGCGATCGACGAGTCGGTGAGGACGCCGGTGATGACCAGGCGCTTGCCGTGCAACAGCATGCGAATCTGCCTCCTAGAGCGGTCCGTTGGCGTGGCGGCGGCGGGGAAGATGCTCCCGCTTGTTGGCGAGGGCGCGCACGGCGCCGCACAGGGCCCGCCGCGTCTCACGCGGGTCGATGATCTCGTCGACGAAGCCGCGCTCGGCCGCTGCCTGCGGCGTGCAGTGGCGGCGCCGGTAGTCGTCCTCGAGGTCGGCCCGCAGGCGCGTCCGTTCGCCGTCGTCGTCGACGGCGGCCAGGCGCTTGCCGTCGAGCACCGACACGGCGCCGGACGCGCCCATCACCGCGATCTCGGCGCCTGGCCAGGCGCAGCAGTAGTCGCTGCCGCGCGCCTTGCAG
>CADDZP010000187.1 GCA_902812475.1 Actinomycetota bacterium
ACCGAGCCGAACAAGAACGTCCAGGTGTTCAAGCCGGTCCACAACCTCCCACTGCTCCTCGCCGCCGAAGGCGGCATCCCCGCCGGCTTGCTGATGACCGCGCTCCTGCTCGCCGCCGGCTGGCGTTCCTTCCGCGCCGGGCGCGGCGGCCTGGCCGTGTACGTCGCTTACCTGCCGTTGGCGCTACTCGACCACTTCCCGTACAGCTTTCCGCAGGGCCTCGTCCTGACCGGCATCTGGCTCGGCGCCATCGAGCTCCTGGCGCGCCAGCCGGCGGAGCGGTGAACGCGGCGACAGCCGAAACGCCGGGGTCCGTCGCCCCGCGCCAACGCATCGTGATTCTGGCCATCGTGGCCGTGGCCGTCGTCGTGGCCGTTCCCTTCGCCGTCTTGGGCCCGAAGTTCATCCTCGACGACTGGTTCACGCTGTACTGGCGCCGCTTCGACGGGATTCTGTGGACGGGCGGGCACGGTCAGCTCCGGGCCCGGCCGGGCGCGTGGCTCACGTTCCTGGTCGAGTTCGGCGTGATCGGGCGCCACCCCCTTGCCGTGTACGCCCTGCAGACGGGGCTCAACGCGGCCATCGCCGTGGCCATCTTCCGGGTCGCCCGCGCCTTCCTCTCGCTCCGGCTGGCCGCGGCCACGGCGGTCGTCTGGATCGTCCTCCAGGACCACTCGTCCCTCGACCACTGGGCGTCCACCGTGCCCAGCCAGGTGAGCTTGCTGCTCGGCCTCCTCGGCGTGCTGGCCCTGGTCCGATCGACCGATCGGCGGGCCCTCGGCGCGGGCGCCGTGGTGTTCTTCGTGGCGTCGGCCCTGACCTACGAGGCGACACTGCCCGCCTCTGCCGTCGCTCTGATTGCCGTTCCGCTTCTGCGCGGGCGCCGGTTGCGACGGCGGCTCCTCGTCGCCCAGGAGATTCCGCTCGTCGCTACGGGCGTCTGGATGGCGGCCAACACCCAGCACCACGAGCACGCCTGGTTCTCGTTCGGGCTGGTCTACCCCGCTCACTTCGGGTGGGGCGTCACTCCGGGTCGAACGGCGGGTCTCGTGCTCGGGATCGTCGCCGCCGTCCTACTGGCGGTGCTCGTTGGTCGACGGCTCCTTCCAAGCCTCCGCATCCCGCCCGAGCCTGCAGCCCTCGCCGTCGCCGGCCTCGTGGTCATCGTGCTCGGAACGCTGGCGTTCAGCCGCGACCCCATCGATCCTCTCGCCCTGGGCGACCGGGCCAACGTCGTGTCCTCGCTCGGAGCCGCCCTCGCCTGGGTCGCCATCGGCCTGCTCGTGTGGCAGTGGCGACGGCAAGTGGCGGTCATGGTCGGCGGCGGCTTCGTCGTCATGTCGCTCACGGCCCGGGTGTGGCGCGACCTGGACTACGCCCGTGCCGGCCGGGACGCCGACCACATCCTGGCCACGGTCGCCAACCGGTTCCCGGCGCCCCCCGCGGGCGTCATCTACGTCGGACCGGCGCCGGTGTACCACCACGGCGTCGTCGGTCTGGTCGGCGAAATCCAGGAGGCGGTGCGCGCCTACACCGGCGATCGTCGCTACCGCGTGCTCGTCGCCAACAACGCCCGGGTGTTCAAGCAGGCGCCGCCCGAGCTCAGGGTCGTGGCGCCCCGCTGACCTCGAGGCACCGGATCGAGCGCGGCAATGCGGGCCTGACGTCGCCGGCGCACGGCCTCGCGTCGGGCACGGCTGTATGACGCGCCGGGTCCTCGACCAGCCAGACGCGACCGTCCCACGGCCGCCGGCCGAGCACGAAGGCATGAGCGTCGGCGTCGACGCGTAGGACGTGTTCGGGGCCGGCGCGCCGAACAGCCAGGTACCAGTCCAGGAGGGGGCCGAGCCACGACGGGCTGATGGCCACGGCGTCGCCAGCGCGGACCTGGCGTTCGAGAGCAGCACGCGGGAACCCCGAGCGTCCGTCGGGTGCCAGCTCGATCCCTCCGGAGACCGCCGGCGCCACCACCAGGCCGACGAGGCCAGCGCTCAGAAGACCGAGCAAGAGGGAGCGTCGCGACAGCTCGGCGACGATCGCACCGAGGGCGACGAAAGGGGCCCACGACGTCAACGCCAGCGTGCGGTCGAGAAGGAAGGGTCGGAAGGCGCCGATGCCGACGGCGAGGACGAACGGCACGGCGAAGCAGCACAACGCCACCTGCCCCAGACGTGCGTCCCGGCGCCAGAGGATGATGAGGCCGGCGATCACGAGCAACGCCACCAGTACACGGGCGCGACCGTCTCCGCCGACCAGTCCGTTGAGGGTCGTGATCACCGATGACGGCGTGGCCAGCGGTATGGGAGCGTGACCCTTCCCGTGCAGCTGATCCATGAAGCGTGTCGCCCATAGAGCGGCCCACACGGCGACGGCGCCGACGACGCATCCCCGCCACCACCACGCGTCCTCGTCCCGTCGCAGGCCGGGCAGCAGGAAGACGCCGGCGGCGAGGATGAAGCCGCTCGTGTGCAGCAGGAGGGCCACGACGAGCAGGGCGCCCGCGGCGAGGCTTCGCCCTCGCGTCGGACGGGCCAGCCACCGGTCGGCGACCACGGCGACGAGCACGCCGACCAGCACCAGCCCGGCGTACATCCGTGCCTCGCGCGCGTAGCGCAGTTGGAAGGCCGACACCGCCATCAGGACGGTGGCGACGACACCCATCACACCGCGCCGCCGGAGCCACCAGGCGACGACGGCGAGGGCGGCGATCGAGAACACCACGGACGGGAAGCGCAGGAGCCAGTCGCTCCCGGCCGCGTCGGCGATGGGCTTGCGGAGCAGGTAGTCGAGCGGCGGGTGGGTGTCGTTGTGGGCGAGAAAGGCGAACAGCCGTCCGGGCGGCAGCCGGGCCGCCATCGCCGTGAAGGCCTCGTCGAACTCGAGGAGCGACCGGCCGAGCCCCCAGAGGCGCAGGACGGCCCCGCCGGTGACGACGGCGACCAGCACCGCGCCGACCAGCCCGGCGCGCCACCGGCTCAAACGACCTCTTTGAGCTCTCGCTTCAGGTCGTGGATCTCGTCGCGGAGGCGGGCGGCGTACTCGAAGCGGAGGTCGGCAGCCGCGTCGTGCATCTCCTCTTCGAGCGTACGGATGAGGCGGGCGAGTTCGTCCTGGGGGAGCTCGGCGAAGTCGCTGCGCTGACGCCGGCGGTCGCGGCCGCGGCTGCGCCTGTCCTTGCCGGGGCGCGGGGCCTCGTCGTCGGGCCGCAGGTGGGCGAGGATGTCGGTGACGGCCTTGCGGATGGTCTGGGGGTCGATGCCGTGCTCGGCGTTGTAGGCCTGCTGCACGCCGCGCCGTCTGTTGGTCTCCCCCAAGGCCCGCCGCATGGAGTCGGTGACCTGGTCGGCGTACATGATCACCTGGCCGTCGACGTTGCGGGCGGCCCGGCCAATGGTCTGGATGAGCGACGTCTCGCTGCGGAGGAAGCCCTCTTTGTCGGCATCGAGGATGGCGACCAGCGAGACCTCCGGGAGGTCAAGTCCTTCTCTGAGGAGATTGATGCCGACGAGGACGTCGAACTCGCCCAGTCGCAGGTCGCGCAAGATCTCGATGCGCTGGATGGTGTCGACCTCGCTGTGGAGGTAGCGCACGCGGATGCCCATCTCCAGCAGGTAGTCGGTGAGGTCCTCGGCCATCTTCTTGGTGAGGGTGGTGACGAGCACGCGGTCGCCCTTCGCCACCCGCTGGTTGATCTGCTCGATGAGGTCGTCGATCTGGCCCTTCGTCGGTTTGACGATGACCTCGGGGTCGACGAGGCCGGTGGGGCGGACGATCTGCTCGACCACCTGGCTCGACTGCTGGATCTCGTACGAGCTCGGTGTGGCCGACAGGAAGATGCACTGGTTCACACGCTCGTAGAACTCGTCGAAGCGCAGCGGACGGTTGTCGGCCGCCGACGGCAGCCGGAAGCCGTGCTCGATCAGCGTCTCCTTGCGGGAGCGGTCACCCTCGTACTGGCCGTGGAGCTGGGGCACCGTGACGTGGGACTCGTCGATGATCAGGAGCCAGTCCTTGGGGAAGTAGTCGAGCAGCGTGTAGGGCGGCTCGCCGTAGGTGCGGCCGTCGATGTGCATCGAGTAGTTCTCGATGCCGCTGCAGAACCCCACCTCCTGCATCATCTCGAGGTCGTACTGCGTGCGCATGCGCAGGCGCTGGGCCTCGAGCAGCTTGCCCTGCGATTCGAACCAGGCGAGCCGCTCCTGCAGCTCCTTCTCGATGCCGACGATGGCCCGCTTCATACGCTCCTCGCCGGTCGCGTAGTGCGTCGCCGGGAAGATCGTCGTGTCGTCGATCTCGCCGATGATCTCACCGGTGAGCGGATCCACCCGGCTGACGCGCTCGAGCTCGTCGCCGAACATCTCCAGACGGATGGCCGTCTCCTCGTAGGCAGGGAAGATCTCGATGGTGTCGCCCCGGACCCGGAACTTGCCGCGCACGAAATTGACGTCGTTGCGCTCGTACTGCATGTCGACGAGCTTCGAGAGGATGTAGCGCTGGTCGTGCCGTGAGCCCTGGACGATGCGCAGGACCTGCTGGGCATATTCCTCCGGAGAGCCCAGGCCGTAGATGCAGCTCACCGACGCCACCACGATGATGTCGTTGCGGGCGAGCAGGCCCGACGTGGCGGAGTGCCGCAGACGCTCGATCTCGTCGTTGACCGAACTGTCCTTCTCGATGTAGGTGTCGCTCGAGGGCATGTAGGCCTCGGGCTGGTAGTAGTCGTAGTAGCTGACGAAGTACTCGACCCGGTTGTGGGGGAAGAACTCCCGGAACTCGTTGGCCAGCTGAGCGGCCAGGGACTTGTTGGGGGCGATGACCAGGGTGGGCTTCTGGACCTGCTCGACCGTCCACGCGATCGTCGCCGACTTGCCGCTGCCGGTGATGCCGAGGAGGGTCTGGAAGCGGTCGCCTCGTGTGACGCCCTCGGCCAGCTGGGCCACCGCCCGCGGCTGGTCACCGGCCGGAGCGAACTCGGAGACGACCTTGAACGGCGGCATCGGCGTCGATCGTACCGGTGGGGTATGACATTCGGACATGGATCTCGACCGGCGGCTGATCGTCCGCGGCCTGGTCGTGGCCCTCCTCGTCGAGCACCTCCTCCTCGTCGTCAAGCCCCTCAACGTCTTGGCGCCCGTTGACCCGTGGGTCATTGGCCAGCACCTTCTCCACGGCGACCTCCCGTACCGGGACTTCGCGTTCGAGTACCCGCCACTGGCGGCGCTCGCCTTTGTCCTGCCTGGCGCAGCGACACACGGGGCGGCCCTTTCCGTGCTCGCCTTCGAAGAAGTGGTGGTCGAGGCGGCCATGGTCGTGCTCGTCTTCACGGGCCGTCGCGCCGCACTGCTCCGGTACGGCGTGTTGTCGCTGTTCGTGTTTCCGTTCATCTCGGGCGGGTTCGACGCCCTACCGATGGCGGCGCTCGCAGCCTCTACGTGGCTGTTGACGGCCGAGAACGGCTGGGGATGGGCCGTTGCTGGAGCCGGCGCCCTGGTGAAGGTCTCGCCTGGCGTGGTCTGGGTGTGGGGCCGCACCCGGTGGCGCGCTGCTGTCGCCGCGTTGGCGGTCACCGTTGCGGTGGCGCTCGTGCCTCTCTCGGTCGCCCGTGACGCCACGAGCTCCTATCTCGGCTACGCGTTGAAGCGCGGCGTTCAGGTCGAGTCGGTGGCAGCGTCCACGACCTGGGTGGCCCACCGGATCGAGGGTGCTCCCGACCACTTCGCCTACCGATTCAAGTCGTGGCAGATCGCCCACGGGGGTGCCGAAGCGACGGCCTGGGAGGCCGTCGCGCTTGTCGGGATGGCCGCGCTGTTCATCGCCGCACGACGGCGACAGCTGGATCCATGGTTGGCCTCGCTGGCCGCTGTGCTGTTGTTCTTGTGTGGGTCGAAGGTCTTCAGCCCCCAGTTCGTGGCGTGGGGAGCGCCGCTCGCGGCTGTGGTCGGGGGCCGTTGGTTCGTCGCCTATTTGGCCGTGGCGGCGTTGACGTTCCTCGCGTACGTGGTCCCTTCTGGCCCCGGCGCCATTCTTGGGTTCGCCCTTGTCCGCAACGCAGTGGTCGTGACGACGGCGGCCTTGGCGTTGCAGCGCGTGATGTCACCGGCATGACGTCTGCGTTCTCGGACCGCCTCGCGGTGGGACTCGTGGTCGTATTGGTTGCCTTGGCCGTCGCCGTCGGGATGCGTGCCGGCGAGTCGCGCCCCGACGCCGACGAGCTCGTCTACCGGCGGACGCTCGTGGCCATGCACCGTGGCGTCGGGTACTACGACGCCATGCGGACCGCGCTCGTCCGCAAGGAGGGTGCGCCGCCCAGCCAACTGCGATCGGTGCGGCCGCCGACGATGTTCCTGTTGCTCTATGCCCTACCGCCGTCGAGCTGGCGGTGGGTCGTCGGGTTCGTGTTCCTCGCGGTGTTGCTCATCGCCTGGCGCTTGAGCCGCGCCCTCGCGACGTGGGGCGGGCCCGTTGGCGTGGTCCTCGCCGGTATCTGGCTCCTCGGTGCTTCGTCGCGGCTCTATCTGCACTCCGAGCTGTGGGGACTGCCGTTCATGCTCGGCGGGGCGCTTGCGGCCCGCGGGAACCGCCCGATACTGGCAGCGGGGCTGCTCGCGGCCGCCGTGCTGTTCCGTGAAACGTATGCCGTGCCGTTCGCCGCCGGGCTCGTGTTCGCTGGTGACGGCGGCCGCCGCCGTCCCTTCGGCATCGCGTTCGGCGTCTTGGTCGTGCTCGGCACTGTGCACGCGTGGCTGGCGC
>CADDZP010000188.1 GCA_902812475.1 Actinomycetota bacterium
GTGCCGACGCGCGCGGCATCAGCGCCGGCGGCGAGCACGGTCTTGACGGCTCGGGCCGTGCCGATGCCGCCGGCGGCGACGACCGGCATGGCATCGCCCACTGCGTCAAGGACGCCGTCGAGCAGCGGCAGCAGGCCGATCGTGCCGCGGACGTGGCCGCCGGCTTCGACGCCCTGGGCGATGACGAAGTCACAGCCCGCTTGCTGGGCCCGCCTCGCTTCCTCGGCGTCGCCGACCTGCCAAGCGGCGAGCGCAGGGCCGGCGTCATGCACGCGCTTGACGAGCTCGGCGTCAGGATCGCCGTAGAAGAGCTCGACAACTCTTGCGTCCTTCGCTGCCGTCTCCACCGACGCCGGGTCGACGAAGGGCATGAGGAAGTTGACGGCGAACGGTGCCTGCGTGCGGGCGCGGATGTGGTCGAGGCGCTGCCGAACCTCCTCCGGCGGGAGGGCGGCGGCGCCGACGGTGCCGAGCGCCCCGGCCTCGGAGACGGCGGCTGCCAGCTCGGCGCTTGCGACACCACCCATGCCCGCCTGCTGCAGCGGCAGCCGGCAGCCGACGAGCTCGGTGAACCTCGTTGCCGTCATGGGCGTCCTCCTAAGGTTGCTCGGGCAATGATCCTCCGCCGGGGCGACCAGGTCGAGTTCGAACAGGCCGAGGAGGCGTCGCTCGAGGGCGACGTCCCGTACGTCCCCGGGACGGCGCGTGCAGCGCTCTCACACCGGGACTTCACGATCGTCTGGTCGGGCTTGACGGCGTCCAACGTCGGCACGTGGATGCAGAACTTCACCCTGGCCGCCTACGGCTGGGACCTGACCCGCTCGGCGGCGTACGTCGGGTTGTTGGGATTCGCCCAGCTGGGGCCGATCCTGCTGCTGTCCACGCTCGGTGGCATGCTCGCCGACGCCTTCGACCGGCGGCGGATCATCGTCACCATGCAGGTCGGCCAGCTGGTCGGGTCACTGGTGCTGGCCCTGCTGGCGGCGTCCTCGCATCCGTCGACAGTCGGCGTGTTCTTGTGCGTGCTCGCCATCGGCACCTTCAACGCCCTGAACGCGCCCGCTCAGGTGGCGATCATCCCCAATCTGGTGCCGAGGGACGACCTGCAGGGCGCGATCTCGCTGCAGTCGATGCAGATGAACGCCTCCCGGGTCGTCGGTCCCGCGGTGGCCGGCGTCATCTATGCCGGCCCTGGGGCGGCGGCCGTGTTCGTCCTCAATGCGGTGACGTATCTGTTCGCCGTGGCAGGTGTGGTCATTGCCGACTTCCCGACGCGGGTTTCGCCCGACGATGGGCCCGCACCCGAGGCGGGGCTGCGCCGGCTGGCGTCGGGATTCCGGATCGCCTGGGCCGACCGGCTGGTGCGCCGGATCCTCGTCACTATGGCGACGTTCTCGTTCTTCTCGCTGTCGTTCATCTACCTGATGCCGACGCTGGCATCGGAGAACCTCGGCATGAAGACGAAGAGCGTGGCCTACGCCCTGCTGTTCGCCGGCTTCGCCTTGGGCGCGGCGCTGGGCGCGCTCTCGATCGGCACGGTGCTCGTGCACCGGTCGAAGCCGAGGATCGTGCGCGTGGGACTGATGCTGTTCGGCGTGCTGTTGTCGGTGTTCGCTCTCGCCCGGGCGCCGGCGTTGGCCTACCCGGTCGTGTTCGCCGTCGGGCTGTGTTACTTCGCCGTGGTGACGTCGCTGTCGACCATGCTCCAGGCTCACCTCACCGACGACGTCCGGGGTCGGGTGATGGCCATCTGGATGATGGCCTTCGGCGGCACGGTCCCCGTCGGCGTCCTCGTCGGCGGCGCCGTCGCCGAAGCCACCTCCATCACCACCGTCGTCCTCGCCGGCGCCATTGCCGCCCTCTTCCTCTCCGCCTACGCCAATCTCCGCGCAGTAGGCGCGCCCGCCGCATAGTCACTAGTCATTTCCGCATTCCGGGGACGGTTTTCCCCGCTGTAGGGGGAAAACCGCAGCGGGTTGGCGCGCGAATCGCCGTCAAGCAGCCAGGTGGAGAGCGTCGCGCAGGTCGACGTACACGCCGTCCGCATCACGCGTCATCCGCCGATAGCTGATCCGGATGATCCGGAACCCCATGGCCGTCAACCGGGCGTCACGCTCCATATCGGCCTCGCGGTTCAGAAGCGCCGTGTGGTTACGGCGTCCGTCGAGCTCGGCGATCACCATGCCGGGGTCGAACACGAAGTCGACTCGGCCGGCGATGAAGGTGACTTGGCGCCTCGGCGTTGGTAGCCCGTAACGAACGACGAATTTGGCGAACATTCGCTCGAGCTCGCTTTCGGTGGCGATGTAGCCCTCGCCTCGGTCCTCGAGCAGCTCGCGCATCAGCGCCGTGCCCGGGCGACCTCGCTCGCCCATTTCGTCGACAAGGGCCTGCAGCTTGTGGATGTCAGTCAGCCGCATCGAGAGCGCATTGTCGATGGCCCGTTCGACCCGATCGGCATTGAGGAACGCGGCGATGTCGAACAGTGTGCGGGCTGGCGTCGTGACCGGGATCCGATCGACGACCGTGCAGTGACGTGGGAGCAACAGACACGATTCGGCCCGGCCACGCGCCAAGTGACCACGACTCTTTCCGTACTGCCTGCGCACGTCGACGACATGGCCGCCGATCGAGAGGATGTGCCACAAGTTCGTGGCGGTCAGGCCGGCGGCGACCGCACCGGATCCCGCGGCGAGCACCCGGGCCATGACGTTCTGGCGCCAACTGGTGGGCGCAGCGGTCAACCGGTAGACCCCCCGGTGCATCGTCGCCCACTCACCGGTGCTGAGTCGATGCTCAATGGCTTTGCGGCTGAGCCCCGCGTCGAGTGCCTGCCGACACGTAATGAGCGCGTACTGGCAACTCATCACGGCTGCGACCTTCGCGTTGCTGTCGGCTCTCGACACCGTCGGCGAGTACACCGGCTGCGCCGCTGAACCACAAGGGTCAATGAACTCACGACGGAATTCCCCCTTCTAGGGGGAAAACCGTCCCCGGAATCGGAGAACGAGCAGGCCGAAAGGGAGCGGTCAGGCCTCTCGGGATTCGAACTTCTCGCGGGGGATGGTGATGAAGAGGCCTTGGGCGGTGGCGACTTTGGTGCGGGCGACGCCGTCGACGTCGGCCGAGGCGGCGGCGTCGGTGGCTTCCGCCTCGATGTGCAGACGGCGGCCGGTGCGGGAAACCAGGCGGGCGCGGAACTCGATCTCCTGGCCGACCGGCATCGGCCGGCGGTACTGAACAGTCAGCTCGGCGGTGTAGGCGGGCGACTCGTGGATCGTCAGCACGAACCCCATGAGGTCGTCGAAGATGGCGGCGACGACGCCACCATGGGCCCGGTTGGGCGCGCCTTCGAACGCCGGACCGAGCACCACCCGGGAGACCGCCTCGTCGCCCTCGCGAAAGAATTGGACGTCCAAACCCATCGGGTTGGCGTCGCCCGACACGACGCAGTCGGGGAACGTGCCGATGGGCGATCCCTCGGGCGGACGCTCGAACATGTGCTGCTTCATCGTGTCGATCGATCGGCTGCGGCCCGGCGCCGACTCAACCGACGGCAACCACGACTCAACGCCAGCTGCAATCGACTCGAACACGGGCGCGGGCACGTCGTGGGAGACGATGGCGTGGCTCAACCGGCGCAGGGCGGTGGCGGCCCGGACCCGCGCGACCATGGCGTCATCGCGCCCCAGAACTTCGGTCATTCTCTGAACCTACCGGTCCCCCTCGAACCCACCCCCGAGCAGATGCGCGCCCTCGGGAACGACGTCCTCGACTTCGTCGTCGACTTCATCGAGGCCCGAGCGACGGCACCCGCGGTCGACCTCGACCACCCCCTCCCGGCAGACGCGCACGACGTCATCGACTACGTCAAGCACGCGGCGGCCAAGGCGGCCGACCCCGCCGGACCCGGCTACCTCGCCTACATCCCCGGCGGCGGCCTCTACACCGCGGCGCTGGCCGACTTCATCACCGCCGCCGTCAACCGCTACACCACCGTGGCCGCGCTCGCACCGGCCTTCGTCGCCATCGAGCAACAGGCGATCCGCTGGATAGCGGACCTCTTCGACTACCCCCCGACCGCCCAAGGCATCCTCACCACGGGCGGGTCGATGGCCAACTTTTCGGCCATCGTCACGGCCCGAGAAGCGCGGAACACCCGCAGCGGCGGCGGCACGATCTTCGTCGACGATCAGACCCACCACTCGGTCACCAAGGCTGCCGGCCTCGCCGGCTTCCCTTCTGATGCCATCCGCGTCGTGCCGACCGACGCCGCGTTGCGCCTCGACGTCGACGCCCTCGAAGACGCCATCAAGAACGACAAGCAGCCGGCCATCATCGTCGCCAGCGCCGGCACGACGAACACCGGCACGGTCGACGACCTCGACGCGGCCGCCGACGTCGCCCAACGCCACGGCCTCTGGTTCCACGTCGACGCCGCCTACGGCGGCTTCTTCCAGCTCACCGAGCGGGGACGACAACGGCTGCACGGCATCGAGCGGGCCGACTCCATCACCCTCGACCCGCACAAGGGGATGTTCCTGCCCTACGGCACCGGCTGCCTCATCGTCAGAGACGGCAACGCGCTGAGACGAGCGCACAGCGCCGGCGCCGAATACCTGCAGGACCTCCCCGACGTCGGCCTGCCCAACTTCGCCGAGTACTCCCCCGAGCTCTCCCGCGCCTTCCGCGGCCTGCGCGTCTGGCTCCCGCTCCAGATGCACGGCCCCGATGCGTTCCGACAGGCACTCGACGAGAAGCTCGACCTGGCGCGCCATGCCTACGACCGCCTCCAGGCCACCGAGCTCTTCGAACTGCCATGGAGCCCCGAGCTCAGCGTCGTCGCCTTCCATCACCCCGACGGCCGCCGCATCCTCGACGACGTCAACCGAAGCGGGCGGGTGTTCCTCTCGAGCACGACCATCCGCGGCCGGCACACCCTGCGCATCGCCATCCTCTCGCATCGAACCCACCAGGACCGTGTCGACGAGGCCGTCGACCTCCTCGAGAAAGCGGCAAGCGAGTGGAGGAGCGAATGACGGAGCAAGAGGCCAGGCGCCGGTTCATGGCCGCCAGAGTCGCTCGGCTGGCGACGGTCACACCCATCAACGACCCCCACGTCGTCCCGATCTGTTTCGCCGTCGACGAGGAAGACGAGGCGGAGACCATCTACTCGGCGGTCGACGCCAAGCCCAAGACGACGCCCGATCTGAAGCGCCTCCGCAACATCGAGCAGAACCCGCGAGTCGCACTGCTCGTCGACCACTACGACGAAGACTGGGAGCAGGTCTGGTGGGTCAGGGTCGATGGCAACGCCACTGTCGAGGACGACCACCAGCATGGCCGGCAGCTCCTGGCCGCCAAGTACCGCCAGTACGGGCAGGCACCCGAGGGCCTCGGGCGCGTGGTCGTCATCACGCCCACCCGCTGGAGATTCTGGGCGTACCGGGATCCCGTGTAATCTGAAGGCTCCCGAGGCCTCGGGCAACGTCGCTCCTTCAACGAGGAAGCGCCTCGGTCCCAGTTCGGCGTTACCGCCGCTTCCAAGTCCTCCTTGACGCGCCCGAGGTGCCTATACCCATGCGCCCCAACTCGGAACTCGACGCCTGCGGCATCGGCTTCGTCGCCGACGCCCAAGGCCGCTCCAGCCGGTCCATCGTCGACGCCGCCCTCCATGGCCTGGCGTGCGTGAAGCACCGCGGCGCGGTGGCCGCCGACGCCCGCACTGCCGACGGCTCCGGCATGCTCCTGCCCATCCCCGCCTCGATCTTCGGCGAGGGCCACGGCATCGCCATGCTGTTCGTCCGCGGCAACGACCCGAGGGCGCAGGTCGAACACGCGGCGGGACAAGAAGGCATCGAGGTCGTCGAGTGGCGCGAGCCGCCCGTCGACGACGCCCAACTCGGCGAACAGGCCCAGCAGTTCCGGCCCCGCTTCCTGCAGGCGATCCTCGCCCACCCCGCCCAGGACGAGCGGGCCGCCTTCCGCATGCGCAAGCGCATCCAGGCGACGACCGAGGGCACGTACGTCGCCAGCTGCTCATTCCGCACCGTCGTCTACAAGGGCCTGGTCGCGGCCGACGCGCTGGGCCAGTTCTGGCTCGACCTCAGCGACGACCGGTTCGACGCCCCCTTCGTCGTCTTCCACCAGCGCTTCTCGACGAACACGACTCCCACCTGGGCTCGCGCCCAGCCGTTCCGCACGCTGTGCCACAACGGCGAGATCAACGCCCTGGCCGGCAACGTCAACCGCATGCGCGCCCGCGCCCGCCTCGGCACCGAGGAAGTCGGGCTCGGCCCCGAAGAGATCTTCCACCCGATCATCCACGCCTCCGACTCGGACTCGGGCCAGCTCGACTCGATGGTCGAGCTCCTTGTCCGGGGTGGCCGCGACATCCGCCACGCCGTCGCCATGCTCGTCCCCGAGGCCTGGGAAGGCGCCCGCGACCTCGACCCCGAGGTGCGCGGCTTCTACCGCTACCACGCCTCCCTGATGGAGCCGTGGGACGGCCCCGCTGGTCTCGTCTTCACCGACGGTGTCGGCGTCGGCGCCGCCCTCGACCGCAACGGGCTGCGTCCGCTTCGCTACGCCGTCTGCGAGGACTGCCTCGTCGCCTGCTGCTCCGAAGCCGGCGCCGTCGACGTCACCGGCCACGGCCTCGTCGAGCGCGGCCGCCTCGGTCCCGGCCAGATGCTCTTCGTCGACCCGACGCGCGGCGTGCTCGACGACGCCGGGTGC
>CADDZP010000189.1 GCA_902812475.1 Actinomycetota bacterium
AGGAGCGCCTCGCCGCCGCCGCCCCCTACGCCCGCTGGGCGGCCGACGGGCTGCGCAAGCTCGACCCCGGCCGGCCCGTCGAGGACCCCGACGACGCCGAGACGCTCGAGGGCCGCCAGGCCGGCTTCGGCTACAGCAAGGAAGAGCTGGCCATGGTCCTGCGGCCGATGGCCCACGACGCCAAGGACCCCACGTTCGCCATGGGCGACGACGCGCCGCTGCCGCCGCTCGCCGGCCGGCCGCGGCCCATGCACCACTACCTGCGCCAGCGCTTCGCCCAGGTCACCAACCCGCCCATCGACCACCTTCGCGAGCGCCTGGTGATGAGCCTCCGAACGCTGCTCGGCCCCCGCCGGCCGATCCTCACCGAAACGCCCGAGGCGGCCCGCCTGCTGACTCTCAAGTCGTTCTTCATCTACCCGAGCGCCATCGTCGAGCTGCTCGAGAGCGAGGGCGAGGGCTTCGGCTGCGCCCGCCTCGACGCCACCTTCCCGGTGGCCGACGGCCCCGACGGCCTGCGCACCGGCGTGGAGCGGCTGTGCGACGAGGCGGAGCAGCTGGTGGGCGACGGCACCGGCATCCTCATCATCGACGACGGCGGCATCTCGCCCGAGCGGGCGCCCGTGCCCGCCCTCCTGGCGACCGGCGCCGTGCACCACCGCCTCGTCGCCAAGGGCCTGCGCATGAACACCAGCCTGGTCGTCCAGGCCGACGACGCCCGCGACAGCCACTACGTCGCCTGCCTGCTCGGCTACGGCGCCGACGCCATCTGCCCGGGCCTCGCCCTCGAGACGGTCGCGGCCGAGGCCGACGCCAACGAGGACTCCGAACTTGTGGGGCCGGAGGCGCAGGCCAGGCTGCAGGCGGCCATGGAGGACGGGGTCCTCAAGGTGATGTCGAAGATGGGGATCTCCACCGTCGACTCCTACCGGGGCGCCCAGATCTTCGAGGCCATCGGCTTGGGCAAGGACGTGGTCGACGTCTGCTTCGTGGGGACGCCGTCGGTCATCGACGGCATCGGGTGGACCGAGTTGGGCGAGGACGCGCTGGCCCGTCACGCCGAGGGCCGCCTCGTCGACGCGGGCTTCTACCGGGCCCGCAAGCGGGGCGAGTACCACACCCACAACGACGACGTGGTCAAGGCCCTCAACGAGTTCAAGGCCGCCCATCTGCTGCAGCGGGCGCTGAAGGACGGCCGCGACGAGCTCTACGACCAGTTCGCCTCGCTCGTCAATGGGCGTCCGCCCACCGAGCCGCGCGACCTGCTCGAGCTCGTGCCCGCGGGCGACCCGATTCCCCTCGACGAGGTCGAGCCCGCTCTCTCGATCACACGGCGCTTCTCGACGGGGGCCATGTCCCACGGCTCGCTCAGCCGCGAGGCCCACGAGACGCTCGCCGAGGCCATGAACCTGATCGGCGGCAGGTCCAACTGCGGCGAGGGCGGCGAGGCGCCGTACCGCTTCCGCACGCGCGGACAGGAGAAGGGCGACAAGAACAGCCGCATCAAGCAGATCGCATCGGGCCGCTTCGGCGTCACGCCCGAGTACTGCGCCTTCGCCGACGAGCTCAACATCAAGATCGCCCAGGGCTCCAAGCCCGGCGAGGGCGGCCAGATCCCCGGGGCCAAGGTCTCAGAGGAGATCGCCGGCCTGCGCCACACCCAGCCGGGCATCGGGCTGATCTCCCCGCCGCCCCACCACGACATCTACTCCATCGAGGATCTGGCCCAGCTCATCTTCGACCTGAAGCAGGTGAACGGCCTGGCCGACGTGTCGGTGAAGCTGGTGGCCGAGGACGGCGTGGGCACGATCGCCGCCGGCGTGGCCAAGGCCCTGGCCGAGGTGGTCCAGATCAGCGGCGCCAACGGCGGCACCGGCGCGTCGCCGTTGATGTCGATCAAGCACGCCGGCCTCCCGTGGGAGCTCGGGCTGGCCGACACCCAGCGGGCGCTCGTCGAGAACAAGCTGCGTGACCGCATCCGCGTCCGGGTCGACGGGGGCTTCATGACCGGACGGGACGTCGTCATCGCCGCCCTGTTGGGTGCCGACGAGTACTCCTTCGGCACAGCGGCGATGATCGCCGAGGGCTGCATCATGGTGCGGGCCTGCCACAAGGACACGTGTCCGGCCGGCGTGGCGACCCAGCGCCCCCACCTGCGGGCCAAGTTCGCGGGGTCGCCCGAAGGGGTCGCCGCCTACTTCGTGATGCTGGCCGAGGAGATCCGGCAGCTGCTGGCGTCGCTCGGCCTGCGCTCCCTCGACGAGGCCATCGGCCGCGTCGAGTGTCTGCGCCAGAAGCACGTCGACAACGACCGTGGCAACACCATGGATGTCACGCCGCTGATCACGCCGCCGCCGGACGCGGCCGCGCCTCGCCGTTTCGTCGCACCCGTCGACATCCAGAAGACCCGCTCTTCGCTCGGCGACCAGTTGCTGGCCGACGCCTTCCGACCCATCTGGGACGGCGACGAGATCGAGCTCAGCTACAAGATCGGCAACGGCGACCGCACCGTCGGTGCCGCCCTGGGTGGAGCGGTCGCCCTCGAGTACGGCTCGGTGCCGCCGCGGGGAACGGCCACCGTGCACTTCGAGGGGTCGGCCGGGCAGAGCTTCGGCGCCTTCCTCACCCACGGCATCGAGTTCGACCTCGTCGGCGAGGCCAACGACTACGTGGGCAAGGGCATCGGCGGCGGCCGCGTCGTCATCCGCCCTCCGGCCAACGACAAGGGCGACCCCGTGCTTGCCGGCAACACCTGCCTCTACGGCGCCACAGGCGGCGACGTCTTCATCGCCGGCGCCGCGGGTGAACGCTTCGCCGTCCGCAACTCGGGGGCCACGGCAGTCGTCGAGGGCGTCGGCGACCACTGCTGCGAGTACATGACCGGCGGCACGGTCGTCGTCCTCGGCGACGTCGGCTACAACCTGGGCGCGGGCATGACCGGCGGCCAGGTCTTCGTCTACGACCCCGAGGCCCGGCTGACCGCCAGGCTCAACACGGCGTTGGTCGAGGCCGTGCGCCCCGACGCCGAGCTCCTCGAAGAGGTTCGCTGGCTCATCGAGCGCCACCACGAGCTCACCCAGTCGCCACGCGCCGCGGAGCTGCTGAAGGACTGGGCCGCCACCGTGAACCACATGTGGGTGGTCGCGCCGGTCGACCAGATCCGCCGCATGCAGGCCGAGCAGGCGGCGAGAGTGTCGGCGCCGGCGTAGACGTCCACCGGGGCTACGGTCCGGGTCGTGACCGAGATCCTCCACGAATCGGATGCCGACGTCGGTGCGCTGCGTGGGCAGCGGGTGGCGGTCGTCGGCTACGGCAACCAGGGCCGGTCGTGGGCCCTGAACCTGCGCGACTCGGGTGTCGACGTGGCCGTGTACGTCCGGAACGACGACACCCGCAAGACCGCCGCCGACGACGGTTTCAGCACCATCGACGTCGACGCCGCCGGCGAGGCCGACGTCATCTGCCTCCTCGTCCCCGACGACGTGATCCCGGCGCTGCCGATCAACTACCGTCCGAACTCGCTGGTGGTGGTGGCCAGCGGCTACACGCTGGCATTCGGTCGGCTGGAGCCGCCGGGCGACGCCGGCATGGTCGCTCCTCGGATGCTCGGTCCGGAGGTGCGGCGCTGCTACGAGGAGAACGTCGGGTTCATCACTGCCGTGGGCGTGGACAAGGACGTCACCGGCACCGCTCGCGCCCGCACCCTTGCAATGGCGAAGGCCATCGGAGGGCTCAAGCAGGGCGCCATCGTCATGACGCCGATGCAGGAAGCGGTGCTCGACCTGGCCGTCGAGCAGGCATTGTCACCGGTACTTCGGCGCGTGAACGAGTCGTTCATCAACGTCATGCTGGAACGCGGTATCCCTCTCGAGGCCATCCTGACCGAGCTCTTCTTGTCCGGCGAGGTCGAGCGCACGTACCGCCTGGTGCGCCTGGAGGGCGGCGCCGCCCAGACCCTCCACCACTCGCCCACCAGCCAGTACGGGCAGCTGTCGCGCATCGGCCGCTACGACCACCTCGACGCGGCCGCCACCATGCGCGAGCTCGTCGACGACATCGAATCGGGCCGCTTCGCCGATGAGTGGGACGCCGAGCGCGACGCCGGCTATCCGAAGCTCGACGACCTGCGCTCGAAGGCGCTCGCCCCGGAGATCCTCGAGTTCGAGGAGGACCTCCGCCGCAAGCTCGGCGAACGGGCGGACGTGAACTAAGCAGCCTTGCGGGCCACGGCCCGGAACTGCCAGTCGCGGACGTCGATGGTGACGTCGGCGAAGCCGGCCGCGTTGAGCCGGCTCTGGAGGGTGTTGGGGTCGACGGGTACGAAGATGTCGTCGACGTGGCCGTCGCGGATCATGTCGATGTCGAGGGAGTCCGTGCAGACGAAGATGCCGCCGGGTCGCAGCATCCGGTGGACCTCTGCGAACAGCCGGTCCTGCTGCTCGGGCGTCGGCATGTGGTGGAGCATCGTGAAGCACGTCGCCGCCGAGAACCGGTCGGACTCGAGACCCGATGCCGTGGCGTCGGCGCACACGACGTCGACGTTGGTGCCCGCCAGCCGCTCGGCGAGGGGCGCGGCCAATGACTCATCCAGCTCGACGGCCGTCACCCGCGGCACCCGCTGACGCAACCGGTCGGTCGTCAGCCCCGGGCCCGGCCCGATCTCGAGCACGTCGTCGCCGAGGTCTCCGGCGGCGTCGACCCACGGCAGCACGTCGGTCTCCAGCATGCGGCGCCAGTCCGGGCTGGCCAGAAACGTGAGGTGGCCCTCGTTCATGTCGACTCCGTTTCCAGTTCGCGTCGGTGACCTTGACGGTCACGATGGCGACGTTTCAGGCGGTCGTCGCGCCCACACGACGTTCCGGTGGCCATGACGAATGCCTAGCATCCTCCTCCTTGGCCACGCCCGTGTTCGAAGGAGTCGGCGTCGCCCTCGTCACGCTCTTCACCGACGACGGTGAGCTCGACGCGGCGGCGACGGCCGAGCTCGCCGCTCACCTCGTCGACCTCGGCGTCAACGGCGTCGTCGTCGCCGGGAGCACGGGCGAGGCGTTCTCCCTGGACCGGGACGAGCGCGTCCGTCTGTTGCGGGCGGTCCGTGAACAGGTCGACGTCCCCGTCATCGCCGGCACCGGCCAGCCGTCGGCCCGTCAAGCCGTGACGCTCACCAAGGACGCGTGCGCCGAAGGCGCCGACGCGGTGCTCGCCCTGTCACCACCGGGGGCCGTCGACATGCGTCCCTACTACGACGCCGTACGCGCCGCCGCGGGCGACACCCCCGTGCTCGCGTACCACTTTCCCGCGGTGTCGCCGCCGGGCATCCCCGTTCGGACGCTCGCAGACCTGGCCGTCGACGGCTGCAAAGACTCGAGCGGAAGCGCCGACCGCCTCCTCGACGAGCTCGATGCGTGGGACAAGCCGCTCTACGTCGGGTCGTCGGCACTGCTCGCTCTGGCGGGCCCGCTCGGCTGCGCCGGCGCCATCCTCGCCTTGGCGAACGCCGAGCCCGAACGCTGCGTCGCCGCCTTCGCCGGCGACATCAAGGCCCAGCGCGGCCTGTCAGAGGCCCATCGCCGGGCCGGCTCTCAGTTCCCCCGTGGCATCAAGCAGCTCACGGCGGACCGCTTCGGCACGTCACCAGTGACCCGCATGGGGTGACCGCGGCCGTCGGAACCTCACCGGTATGGGTTGACGGGGCCGTGGTCCCGGCAGCGGGCGGTCACCTGGGTGGGCGCCACGTGGACGGTGAGGCGCCGTCCGCACGTCGGACAGAAGCGGGCCGGGTCGAGGTCCGGCTTGCACCCCGGGCACTCGGCCGGCGGGCGACCGCAGCCGACGCAGTACGTCAAAGAACCTTCGAGAGAACGCCGACCGGCATGCGCAGGTCCTCGAGCATCTGCAGGTCCTGCTCGGGCGCCCGCCCCAGGGTGGTGAGGTAGTTCCCCACGATGAGGGCGTTGATGCCCGACGTCATCCCCATGGCCTGCAGCTCGCGCAGGGTCACCTCGCGTCCACCGGCGTAGCGGAGGATCACGCCCGGCAGCGCCAGCCGGAACAGGGCGATCCACTTGATGGCCTCGAGGGGCTCGACGAGCTTGCGGATCTGCAGCGGCGTGCCCGGCCGCGGGTTGAGGAAGTTGAGCGGCACCTCTGCCGGCTCGACGGCCCGCAGCTGGGCAAGCAGCTCGAGGCGCTGGTCGTCGCTCTCGCCCATGCCGAGCAGGGCACCGCAGCACAGCTCCATGCCAACGTCGCGCACCAGCCGGCACGTGTCGAAGCGCTCGTCCCACGTGTGGGTCGTGACGATCTGCGGGAAGAACGAGCGGGCCGTCTCCAGGTTGTGGTTGTAGCGGTGGACGCCGCCGGCGGCCAGACGCTCCGCCTGCTCGCGAGTGAGGATGCCGAGGCTGCACGCCACGTTGAGGCCCGTACGTTCCTGCACGAGAGGGACGACGTCGAGCACCTGCTGCATGATGCGCTCGTCGGGTCCGCGCACGGCAAGCACGATGCAGAACTCAGACGCGCCCACCCTCGCCGTCTCCTCGGCCGCGGCGCAGATCTCGTCGGCGTCGAGGAACGGCGTGGCCTTGACCGGGGATCCGAACCGGGCCGACTGGCTGCAGAAGCTGCAGTCCTCCGGACAGCCGCCGGTCTTGGCCGACAGGATGCCCTCGACCTCGACCTCGGGACCGCACCACGCCAGCCGCACCTCGTGGGCCAGCGCCGCCAGCGCCGGCACC
>CADDZP010000190.1 GCA_902812475.1 Actinomycetota bacterium
GGAGGCCGGCTGATGGCCGTCGCCGAGCCCACGATCTCGCCCCTCCTCGTCCCGCCGCGCCAGCGGGCCACCCGCTGGCTGCGACTCGGACGGCTCGAAAAGGGTGGCCTCGTTGTCCTCGGCGTCACCACCTTCGTGGCCGTCGCGGCGCCGCTGCTGGCGCCGCACGCTCCCAACGTCCCGCTCAGCATCGGGCCGTTCAAGCCGCCGCTGCACGGCAGCGTCCTCGGCACCGACGACCTGGCGCGCGACATCTTCTCGCGCGTCCTCTACGGCATCCGCGCCTCGTGGCTGTCGGCCCTCGTCGTCATCGCCAGCGGTGTGTTGATGGGTGGCGCCGTCGGCCTCGTCGCCGGGACCGCCGGCGGCAAGGTCGACGTCGTCCTCATGCGGATCACCGACCTCTTCCTCGCCCTGCCAGGTCCCATCCTCGCCATCGCCGTCATCGCCGCGCTCGGTCCGAGCCTTCCGCACACCCTCCTCGCCGTCGCCATCGTGTGGTGGCCGTGGTACGCGCGCATCGTGCGCGCCGAGGTGCGGGCTCAGGCCGTGCGGCCCCACGTCGACGCGGCCCGGCTCGCCGGCGTGCACCGGGTGCGCCTCGCCATGCGCCACCTCCTGCCGGGCGCCATCCCCGCCGTGCTCGTCACCGCCAGCCTTGACGTCGGCAACCTCGTGCTGACGCTCGCCGGCCTTTCGTTCATCGGCCTCGGATCGCCGCCGCCTGCCCCCGAGCTGGGCGCGATGGCGGCGCGGGGCATGCCCTACCTGCTCGGCCACCCGTGGATCCCGCTCATGCCCGCCGTTGCCGTCTTTGTTCTCGCCTTCGCCGCCAACCTGGCCGGCGACGGCGTCCGCGACCTGCTCGAACACCAGTGAGAAGAAAAGTGAGGAGACCATCCATGCGCCGTCTGGCGTCCGTCCCTGTTGCCATCGTCGTCACCTGTCTGCTGACGCTCGCGGCCTGCTCGTCGTCGTCCACCAAGACGTCGGCGACAGCAGCCAAGACCGGCAACACCGGCACGCTGCACCTCGCCTATCTGGCCGACATGTCGACGCCCGACCCCGACGTCTTCTACGACATCGAGGGCAACACGGTGATCCTGTCGGCCTACGAGGGACTGGTGAAGTACGCGCCGGACTCGACGAAGATCGTGCCGGCGTTGGCCACGTCGTGGGACATCAGCCCCGACAAGCTCACCTACACGTTCCACCTGCGCCACGGCGTCACGTTCCACGACGGCACGCCGTTCAACGCCGACGCCGTGAAGACGTCGTTCCAGCGCCGCCTCGACGTCAACTCGGCGCCCGCCTACATGCTCCAGCCCGTGGCGAACATGGCGACGCCCGACCCCAACACGATCGTGCTCACGTTGAAGCACCCGGTCGGGCCGTTCATGGACTACATGGCGTCGAGCTGGGGGCCGAAGATCATCAGCCCCAAGGCCCTCGCCGACAACGCCGGCACCGACCATGCCCAGACGTGGCTCAAGACCAACGCCGACGGCACCGGGCCGTTCAAGCTCACCGCCTTCAACCGCGGCCAGAACTACGAGCTCGCCCGCTTCGACGGCTACTGGGGAGACAAGGCCAAGTTCGCCAACGTCGACATCCGCATCGTCCCCGACATGGGCACCCAGCGCCTCCAGCTGCAGTCGGGCGACCTGGACGTGATCCTGCACTCGTTCCCCGTGGCCGAGATCCCGTCCGTGCAAAGCAACAGCTCGCTCGCCGTCAAGGACTTCTCGTCGTACCTGCAGTCGCTGCTCTACCTGAACACCAACAAGGCTCCATTCTCCGACCTGGCCATGCGCAAGGCGGTGGCGGGCGCCATCCAGCGGGACTCGCTCGTCCAAGAGGTGTACGGGAAGTACGGGACGCCGGCCGCGTCGTCCTACGCGCCGGGCATCCTCGACCAGTCCCTGGCGCCGGTCAGCTACCCGCCGTCGACGGCCAAGGTCCCCGGCGCGGGGCCGATCACGTTCGTCTACACGGCCGACGAGTCTGGCGTCCAGCGGCGCATGGCCGAGCTCATCCAGCAGCGCCTGAACGCGGCCGGGTTCACCACGACGCTCAAGGAGGTCCAGAACCCGCAGGTCTACGACTACGTCAACGACCTGAAGAACGCGCCCGACATGCTGCTGATGACCAACACCCCGGACGCCGCTCACCCCGACACGTGGTCCCGCATTCTCTGGGGCTCGACAGGCGGCCTCAACTTCCTCGGCTACAAGAACCCCCAGGTCGACGCCCTGCTCGACCAGGGGCAGATGGCGACGGACAAGGCGGCGGCCGACCAGGCGTACGGACAGGCCGGCAAGCTGCTCAACGACGACTACGGGATCCTGTTCCTCGCCAACGCCCGTGACGTCATGGTCATGCGCAAGGACCTGACCGGCGTGCAGCACGTCCCCAACTACCCGTGGGCGCTCAACCTCGGCGCCCTGGGGCGGTGACCTGACGTGGGCAAGCTGATCGCCGAGCGGCTGGTCGCGTTGGTCGGGATCCTGTTCGCGCTTCTCATCATCGTGTTCCTGCTGGAGTCGGTGATCCCCGCCGACCCGGTGCGGGCCATGGTCGGCGCGTCGGCCACGCGCGAGGCGGTGGCCGTCAAGCGCCACGAGCTGGGGCTCGACAAGCCCTTGCCGCAGCAATTCACGGCGTTCGTGAGCCGCGCTGTCCGGGGCGACCTGTCGCTCTCGCTGCACACGCGCCGTCCGGTGCGGGACGACCTGGCTGCCTTCTTGCCGGCGACGCTCGAGCTGGCGCTGGCCGCGACCGTCCTCGCCGTCCTCCTCGGCGGCGCCCTCGGCATCTTGACGGCACGGGGCGGCGGGACGCCGTTGCGGCTGTTGCTGGTCAGCGGGGCGTCCGTGCCCGGCTTCCTGCTGGCCATCCTCTTCCTGCTGCTCTTCTACTCGGGCCTGCACTGGCTGCCGGGATCGGGCCGGCTTTCGTCGTCGTTGACCCCGCCGTCGGGACCGACCGGTCTGTACGTCGTCGACGGCCTGCTGCACGGGCAGCTGAACGTGGTCGTCGACGCCGGCCGCCATCTGCTGCTGCCCGCTCTCTGCCTGGCCCTGGCGCCGGCCGTCGCCCTCGGTCGAGTGCTGCGGTCGTCGCTGCAGACCGTGCTCCGCCAGGACCACATCCGCACGGCCCGGGCCAAGGCCCTCGGCGAACGGCGGATCCTCTTCCGGCACGCCCTACGTTCCGCGCTCAACGCCCCGCTGACGATGATGGGTCTCCAGGTCGGCATGCTGCTCGCCGGTGTCGTCGTCATCGAGACGGCGTTCGCGTGGCCGGGCATCGGCTTGTACACCGTGCAGTCGATTGCCTCGACCGACTTCCCGGCCGTGGCCGGCGTCACCCTCGTGCTTGGCGCGTTCTACGTCGCTGTCAATGCTCTGGTCGACGTCGGTCAGTTGGCCGCCGACCCGCGGCTACGAACCGCATGACTGTCGCCAGGTTGGTGCCCCTCACGTTGGGGTGGCAGGACCTCGACCGCTGCATTGCCCTCGACGGCTACCCCGAAGGCAAGACCGACCGCATTCCCATCCCAGGGTGGCTGCTGGTGCTCGACGACGGACGCCTCGTCGTGTTCGACACGGGATTCGACCCCACGGCACTGCCTGAAGAGCTCGCCTTCCCGGGCTTCGCGCCGCCCGACGTGATCGCCCTTCCGGTGGCGCTCGAGGGCGCCGGCTACCGCGTGGAGGACGTCGGCGACGTCGTGCTCAGCCACATGATGGTGGACCACGCCGGCGGCCTGCGCACGCTGGCGCCGGACACCACGGTGTGGGTGCAGCGGGCCGAGTGGGAGTACGCCACCGGCGGGCACGCCGACGCCCAGGCCTACCGGGCGGCCGACCTCGACGGCATCGCCCTCGGCGTGCGCCTGCTCGACGGACCCGCCGAGCTGTGGCCCGGCGTCCGCGTCGTGCCGACGCCGGGGCACTGCCCGGGTCACCAGTCGCTCGCCGTGTTGGTGGGTGAGTCGTGGATCGTGCTGGCCGCCGACGCCGCCGACCTCCAGACCAACCTGGCCGATCGCATCCCGCCTGGGATCCTGCTCGAGGGACGCGAGCCGGCCCTCGCCTCACTCGACCGCCTCGCGGCGCTCGCCACCGAGTTGGGCGCCCTCGTCCTCCCAGGCCACGACCCCGACGTGTGGGCCCTGCTGCCGCCCGAATTCGAGACAGCCACATCGTGAACCTCACGCCGGCTGACGTCGACAAGCTGCTGCTCTCGGTCGCGGCGATGGTGGCGCGCGACCGCCGCGCCCGAGGCGTTCGCCTCAACCTTCCCGAGGCCACCGCCCTCCTGTCGTCGTTCGTTCTCGAAGGTGCGCGGGACGGACGCACCGTCGCCGAGCTGATGAGCGACGGCCGCTCGGTCCTGGGCCGGCCCGACGTCATGGATGGCGTGCCCGAGGTCCTCCACGAGGTGCAGGTCGAGGCCACCTTCCCCGACGGCACCAAGCTGGTGACCCTTCACCAGCCGATCGCGTGATTCCCGGGGAGGTCGACGCCGGGGACGGGGAGCTCCAGCTCAACCCGGGGCGGGCGCGGGTCACGCTCGTCGTCGAGAACACCGGCGATCGCCCGGTGCAGGTGGGATCGCACTTCCACTTCGCCGACGTCAACGCCGCGCTGTCATTCGACCGCCCTGCGGCACGCTTGCACCGACTCGACGTCCCCGCCGGCACGGGCGTGCGCTTCGAGCCGGGCGTGAGCAAAGAGGTCACGCTTGTCGAACTGGCCGGCCGACGCTCGGTCCCCGGCCTGCAACGACGATGAGGATCGACCGTCGCCGTTATGCCGAGCTGTACGGGCCGACCGTTGGCGACCGCGTGCGATTGGCGGATACCGACCTGTGGATCAGCCCGACCGAGGACCGGTGCGCGCCGGCAGGGGCGGGTGACGAGACGGTGTTCGGCGGGGGCAAGGTCGTGCGCGAGTCGATGGGCCAGGCCCTGACGTCGAGCGTCGACCTGGTGATCACCAACGTCGTCGTCCTGGACCACTGGGGTGTGGTCAAGGCCGACGTCGGCGTGCGCGACGGCCGGATCACCGCCGTCGGCAAGGCGGGCAACCCCGACGTCATGGACGGCGTGGACCCCGCACTCGTCACCGGTCCGGAGACCGAGGTCATCGCCGGCGAGGGCCGCATCCTCACGGCCGGGACCGTCGACTGCCACGTCCACCTCATCTGTCCGCAGGTGGTCGAGCAGGGCCTGGCCATGGGCACGACGACGATCGTCGGGGGCGGCACTGGGCCTGCGGAGGGCACCAAGGCCACGACGGTGACGCCCGGGGGATGGAACCTCGCCCGCATGCTCGAGGCCCTCGACAGCTATCCCGTCAACGTCGCCCTGCTGGGGAAGGGCAACACCGTCTCCGCCGAGGCGCTGGACTCCCAGGCGCGGGCGGGCGCCGCCGGCTTCAAGTTGCACGAGGACTGGGGGTCGACACCTGCAGCCATCGATGCGTGCCTGTCGGCAGCCGACCGCCTGGGCGTGCAGGTCGCCATCCACACCGACACGCTCAACGAGGCCGGGTTCGTGGGCGACACCATCGCCGCCATCGGCGGGCGGTCGATCCACGCCTATCACACCGAGGGCGCGGGCGGTGGCCACGCCCCCGACATCATCACGGTGGCGTCGCACGCCAACGTGCTCCCGTCGTCGACCAATCCGACGCGACCGCACACGCGCAACACGATCGACGAGCACCTCGACATGTTGATGGTGTGCCACCACCTCAACCCCAAGGTGGCCGAGGACGTGGCGTTCGCCGAGAGCCGCATCCGGCCCACGACGATCGCCGCCGAGGACTGGCTGCACGACATGGGTGCGATCTCGATGATCGGGTCGGACTCACAGGCCATGGGCCGCATCGGCGAGGTCGTCATGCGCACGTGGCAGACGGCGCACGTGATGAAGGCGCGGCGCGGTGCCCTGTCCGGTGAGCCGGTCGCTGGCGCCGACAACCTCCGGGCCCGTCGCTACGTCGCCAAGTACACGATCTGTCCGGCCGTTGCCCACGGGTTGGAGAGCGAGGTCGGTTCCGTCGAGCCGGGCAAGCTGGCGGATCTCACACTGTGGGAGCCGGCGTGGTTCGGCGTGCGCCCCCATCTGGTGCTCAAGGGCGGGATGGTGGCATCGGCGGCCATGGGCGACGCCAACGCGTCGATCCCGACGCCGCAGCCGGTGCGGGCCCGGCCCATGTTCGGGGCCAACGCGGCCGCCGCGTTGTCAGTGGCGTGGGTCGCGCCCGCAGCGTTGGAGGCCGGCGTCGAGGAGTCGGTGCACGTCGACCGGCCGCTGGTTCCCGTCGCGGCCGGCGTGCGGGAGCGGTCGAAGGCCGACCTGCCCGAGAACACGGCCCTGCCTTCCATCGAGGTCGACTCGGCCACGTTCGTCGTCCGCATCGACGGCGAGCCGATCGTCGCCGACCCGGTGTTCGAGCTGCCCATGGCCCAGCGGTACGCGCTCTTCTGATGTCCGCTCTCGCTCTTCTCCTCGCCGACGGCCGCTTCCCCGGCGGCGGCCACGCCCACTCCGGCGGGTTGGAGGCCGCCGTCGCCCACGGCACCGTTGCCGACCTCGGCCACCTGGCCGCCTTCCTCACCGGGCGGCTGACGACCACTGGCGTCGTGGACGCGTGGGCGGCGGCCTTCGCGTGCGCGAGTGACGACCC
>CADDZP010000191.1 GCA_902812475.1 Actinomycetota bacterium
CCAACATGGGCGCCGCCGGCCGCTTCGCCCGGCGCGCCGACCGGGGCCGGCGAGCGGGCGCCAACATTGGCCGCACCCGCGAGATCTGGCCCTGCGCCGACGGCTTCGTGTCGTTCGGCCTCCGGGGCGGCAAGGCCCGTATCCCGACCCTGCAGATGATCACCCGGCTGGTGAGCGAGGCGGGGATCGACGCCCCGGCCCTGACCGAGCGCGACTGGACGACCTACAACCACAACAACGTCTCCGACGAGGAGCTGCGGGCCATCGAGGAGCCCATCGGGCGCTACTTCTCGACCCGCACGATGGCCGAGCTGTACGGCATCGCCTGTGAGACCAACCTGATGCTGGCGCCGATCAACTCGCCGAGGGAGCTCAAGGCCAACGAGCAGCTGAACAGCCGCAACTTCTTCGGCCCCTACGGGCGGTTCGAGCAGTTCCCGCTGTCGTTCGTTCAGGCCCGCGACAGAGACGGCGTGATCGACAAGGTCCAACCCCGTCCGGCTCGCGCCCACCAACCGTTCTTGGCGCAGAAATGTGCGGATCTCGCACATCCCGGCGCCAAGAAAGCTGCGGACGGTGACGGCAGCGGGCCAGGGGCGTGGGCCGGGACGAACATCCTCGAGTTCGGGGCGGGGGCGGCCGGGCCGATCGCCACCCGCTACTTCGCCGAGCACGGGGCCACGGTGATCAAGCTCGAGTCGCGCAGCCGGCCCGACTTCCTGCGCACGTACTCCACCGAAGGTCTCGACGCCTCGGACATGTTCGACGCCCTCAACGCCGGCAAGCTCGGCATCACGCTGAACCTCAAGCATCCCCGCGGCGTCGAGATCGCCCGCCGCCTCGTGCGCGAGTGGGCCGAGGCCGTCACCGAGAACTTCGCCCCCAAGGCCATGAAGAGCTTTGGCCTCGACTACGACGCACTGGCGGAGCTCAAGCCCGACCTGGTGATGCTCAGCGCCTGCCTGCTCGGCCAGACCGGTCCTCACCGGAACTATCCCGGCTTCGGCGGACAGGGTTCCGCCCTCTCGGGCTACAACTTCCTCACCGGCTGGCCCGACCGCGAGCCGGTCGGTCCCTACGGAACGATCACCGACTCGCTGGCGCCGCGCTTCAGCGCCGCCGCCTTGGCCGCCGCCCTGCTCTATCACCGGCGCACGGGCCGGGGCGTGTACCTCGACCTCTCCCAGGTGGAGGCGGCGGCGTGGTCGCTGTCGCCGTGGCTCGTCGACGACGACGTGCGCGGCCGCGACGGCAACCGCTCACGCTTCGCCGTCCCCCACGGCGCCTTCCCGTGCGCCGGCGACGACCGGTGGGTGGCGATCGCCGTGTGGGCCGACGACGAGTGGGCCCGGCTGGCATCGGTCATCGGCGTCCACGACCCCAAGCTGGCGGCCTTCGCCGACCGTATGGCTCGCATCGACGAGGTCGAGGCCGCCGTGGCGGCGTGGACCGCGCAGAGGGACGCCCTCGAGGTCGCCCAACAGCTGCAGGGGCTCGGCATCGAGGCCGTGCCCGTGGCCGACTTCGGCGACGTGTTCCGCGATCCCCAGCTCGCCTTCCGACAGCACTTCGTCGAGCTGACCCATCCGAAGATGGGCCCGGGCGCCTACGAGCACAACGGCTTCCGGCTGTCGGACGCCGCCGTCGCCTACGAGCGCCCCAGCCCCGTGCTCGGCGAGCACAACGACGACGTCCTTGGCGACATCCTCGGCCTGTCGGTGGCCGAGCGCCAGGCCCTGGCCACCGACGGCGTGCTCGACTAGGAAGCCGTTAGCCGACCTCGGCCAGCGCCTTGTCGAGGCGGACCTGGTAGTCGTCGGCCAGCGCCTGCAGGGCCGAGGCACAGTCGCCCGAGAACGACGGACCGTGCATGAGGCCCAAGGTGGTCGGTCGCAGGTCGGCCAGCGCCCGGATGGTGGGCGCCGTCCGCGGCGTCAGCGACGTCGCACTCATCATGTCCTCGAGTGCGGCGGCCGGTCCGACGATGTCGCCCTCGGTCGTCGAAGTGTCGCCCCCTTGGGTGAACAGGTCGCCGCACAGGAGCGTGCCCGTCGTCTCCTCGTAGAGCAGGCCTGCGTCCCAGCCGTGGGGCACGTGGGGCGTGTCGATCCACCGAACCCGCTTGCCTCCGAGGTCGAGGACTTCGCCGTCGGCCAGCGCCCGCGGCGGACGGATGGCCTGGTCGTTGCCGGACAACATCGTGTCGATGGTGCCGACGGCCAGCTCGGCGCTGGGCGCCGCCTGGAGCCAGTCGTTGAGGGCGCCCGACTCGTCGGCCTCCCAGTGACCGAAGCTGACCCACCGCAGTCGCTCGACAGCGACGACGCTCGCCATCGCCGCCGAGACCGAGGAGAACAACCCCTTGAGCCCGGTGTGGAACAGCAACGGTTGCTCGGCGCCGACGAGGAACTGGTTGAACGTGAAGCCGCCGGGGACGGCGTCGGTGAGCGTGGACAGCCGGTAGATGCCGTCGCTGATCTCGGTGACTGTGGTTTCCATCAGAGAGGGAGCTCCTTTGCGAGAAGGCCGGAGCCGGCGCCCCGGCCCGACAGGGTCCAGATCCATTGCACGGCGTCGATCGTCAGTTCTTCGCCACCGTTGCCGCTGACGAACGTGCCGCCTGCTGGCCCTTCCAGGTGCAGCGTGAACGAGAGGTCGTGGACCTTCGCCCACTCGGCGACCATGTCTTCGATGAGCCGGCCGTCGTGCTGGGCGGTGAGCACGGGCTCGAGGCCGACAGCCCGGCAGATGTCGATGCGGTGCATCCACGTGTCGCGGGTGAACACGACGTCCATGAGGTAGGAGCCCATGGGCTTCTTGCCGATGGGTGGTCCGAACTCGAGCGGGATCGGGCGCATGAACGGCGGGAAGCGCTTGCGACCCTTCAGGGCCTTCGGCCAGATCCGCGACCACCGGTCGACGAGCTCTGCGGGCGTGAGGTGCTCGCGCTCCTCGACCTGGACGTCGTTCATCCCGTGGACGAAGTGGTCGTAGCCCTTCTCGGCGGCGCGCTTCTTGCCCCGGCGCATAGCGCTGACGAAGACACGGAATGAGGCGTTGCTCTCGGCGAACCCGACCACGTGCGCCACCAGCTGCCGGACGTTCCAGTCGGTGCACACCGTCTGCTTCGACCAGTCGTCGGGGCGCAGCCGCTGGAGCATGTCGGCGAACCGCCGGTACTCGGTCTCGGCGAGCGCCATCCCCTCGCGATGGCTGATCGGTGCGATCTCCTCGACGCGCACCATGGTGTCGTTCACTTGCTCCTCCCCCTCTTGTTGTGCTTGTTGACGTGAGCCAGGAACATGTCGACGACGTCGTCGACGTACTTCGTCCACCGGTCGCCACCAGCGTCGTTGGCGATCTGCTGCCACACCAGTCCCGACACGATTCCCGTCCAGAGGTCGAAGTACTCCGGGCGGATGCCGGCACGGGTCAGCCGTTCGATGCCCAGCTCGACGATCCTCTTGGCGACGTCGTAGGTCTCCGCCGACGGCTCGAAGCCCGGGATCGTCCGCATGAAGAGCAGCTGGGCCCGGGCCGGGTCCTCGATGCCGAACTGCACGAACAATCGGCTGCCCTGGCGCAGCGCTCCGACAGGATCGTCGCAGACGGGGAGGGCCTCGTAGCGGGCCAGCAGCTCCAGGTTTCCCTGCAGGAACATGGCGTCGTAGATGGCGTGCTTGGAGTCGAAGTACGAGTACAGCGACGGCGGCCGCATGCCGACCTTGGCCGCCAGGTCGCGCAGGTTGAGCGCGGCCAGACCCTCGGCTCGGACGAGCTCCCACGCCGCGTCGAGGATCTCGGCCTTCGTCGCCTCACGGCGTTCGGCCCGCCTATCGCGGATCGGTTCTACGACCATCGTTCGTAGAGCCTAACGCCGTTAGGCAAACGGCGTCAAGAGAATTTCGAGCCCGCTACGAGCGGTGGATGAGGTTCATGCGGGTCGTGACCACGGGCTCGCCGGTGTTGGCGTCCTTGAAGACGTTCTCGGTCACGAGGAACGTCATCGTCTTGCCCTTGCTCTCCTTCTCGTAGACGTCGGTGACCTTGCCCTCGCCGTCGAGGACGTCGCCGACCACGAGCGGGCGGTGGTACTCGAACTCCTCCTCGCCGTGGAGCACAAGACCGCCCTTCTGCATGAGCGTTCCGATGATCTCCATCACCGGGTTGCGGCCGGGCTCGGCGTCGGCCGGCTGCTGCTCGGGGAACGTGCCCCAGTGGGCCATGGCGAAGGCGTAGGTGGGCGGGGCCGGGATGTTCTGGAACCCGGCCGCCTTGGCCGCCTCCGGGTTCTGGTAGATGGGGTTGTCGTCCTTGACGGCCTTGGCGAAGTTCGACACCGGGCCCCGCTCGATGACGACGCGGGACTTGCCGGTGGGGGTGCCGATCAGGCTCTTGTCGACGGCCATCTGTGTCTCCTCGTGCGCGGCGGTTGGCTTGGTGGCCCTCATTCCACCGCGGCTACGGTGAATGTGACAAGCGCGTCAGCTTTGTGGAGGAGCTTCATGGGTCTGTTGGACGGGAAGGTCGCCATCGTCACCGGGGCCGGGCACGGCGTCGGCCGGGGAGAGGCGCTCCTGCTGGCGAAGGAGGGCGCCAAGGTCGTGGTCAACGACCTGGGCGGGTCTGTCGGCGGCGAGGGCGCTGACAAGCGACCGGCCGAAGAGGTGGCCGAGCTGATCAGGTCGAACGGCGGCGAGGCCGTCGCCAACTACGACGACGTGGCCGACTGGAACGGGGCCAAGAGCCTGGTGCAGCAGGCCGTGGAGTCGTTCGGCAAGTTCGATGTGCTCGTCAACAACGCCGGCATCCTGCGCGACGGGATGATCTTCAAGATGACCGAGGCCGACTTCGACGCCGTCATCCGCGTGCACCTGAAGGGCACGTTCGCCATGACCCACCACGCCGCCAACTACTGGCGCGACCAGTCGAAGGCCGGGAACCAGCCCCGGGCCGCCATCGTCAACACCGTGTCGAGCGCCGGCCTGCAGGGCAACGTGGGCCAGGCCAACTACGGCTCGGCCAAGGCGGGCATCGCCGCCCTCACCATCATCTCGAGCCTCGAGCTGGCCAACTACGGGGTGCGGGCCAATGCCATCGCTCCGGGCGGCATGACGCGCATGTCGGGCGCGGTCGTCAAGGACATGGAGCTGAAGGAGCCCGAGCAGTACGACGAGTTCAACCCCATGAACCCGGCCAACTCGGCGCCCATGGTCGCCTGGCTGGCGTCGGACCAGGCGCTGCACGTCACCGGCCAGGTGTTCCGGGCCGTCGGGTCGACCATCGCTCGCTACCAGCCCTGGACGCTGCAGGACGAGCTCGAGAATCCCAAGGGCCAGGAGCAGTGGGACCCGAACATGATCGGACCGATCGTGAACTCCTACGTGTTTCACTCCCGCAACCCGGGCCTCCAGATGGGGTCCATGCGCAAAGGCACCCGCTAAGCGGTAGACACTGGGGCCGTGCGCCCCCGGTGGATCGTCCCCGCGGTCATCGTGGGGATCCTCGTCATCATCGCCATTGTCATCGGGTCGAGCTACAACGGCCTGGTCGACAGGCGCGGCAAGGTCGACCAGTCCTTCGCCGACCTCGACGCCCAGCTGCAGCGACGCAACGACCTCATCCCCAACCTGGTCAACGCCGTGCGCGGGGCCCTCGGCCAGGAGCAGGCCGTGTTCGGCGAGATCGCCCGGGCCCGCCAGAACTACGCGGGGGCCCGCACCGACCAGCAGAAGATCGACGCCGCCAATCAGGTCGACGGTGCCGTCGGGCGCCTGCTCGTCATCGTCGAGCAGTACCCGCAGCTGCAGTCGAACCAGAACATCCGCGACCTGCAGACCCAGCTCGAGGGCACCGAGAATCGCATCGCCCAGGCCCGTCGGGACTACAACGGCGTGGCGACTTCGTACAACGTCTCCATCCAGCACTTCCCGCGCAGCATGGTCGCCGGCGTCTTCGGGTTCCACAAGCGACCGCTGTTCGCGGCCAACACCGAGGCCCGCACGCCACCGACGGTCGACCTGGGGAACAACCCGACGACGACTGCCGCGGTCACGACGACCACCCTGCGGTGAGAGCTGCGGCCGTCGCGCTGCTGCTCGTGGCGGCGGTCAAGTTCCCGGCGTTCACCGCTCCCGTCGTCGACGCGGCCGGCGTCGTCCCGACCGGTGTCGAGCAACAGCTGGACGGCTCGCTCGTCGACTACCAACAGCGCTCGGGCAACCAGATCGCCGTGGCCGTCGTGCACAACACCGACGGCGAATCGCTCGAGGACTACTCGATCGACCTGGCCCGCCACTGGGGTGTCGGCCAGAAAGGCAAGGACAACGGCGTCCTCTTGCTCGTCGTCTGGGACGACCACAAGCTCCGCATCGAGGTCGGCAGCGGGCTCGAGGGGCAGCTCACCGACCTCCAGGCGGGCCGGATCATCCGTGAGCAGATGACGCCCCGGCTGCAGGCCGGTGACGTCGGCGGTGCGCTCGTCGCCGGCACCGACGAGATCCGCCGCACGCTCGGCGACAGCAGCGTCGGCCAGGCCGCTCCCCCACCGGCGACGCCACCGAAACGGACGCCGTTCAACCCGGTGGCGTTCGTCCTCCCGGTGGTGCTGTTCCTGTTCCTGTTCTCGTTCTTCGGCCGCCGCTGCCGTCGCCACGGCTTCTGGGGCTTCCCGATCTTCTGGGGCGGGGG
>CADDZP010000192.1 GCA_902812475.1 Actinomycetota bacterium
GGTTCAGCGTGCGGTCCACCGCGCCGCCGCCGCAGCAACGCCCCTTCGGGTGCAGCGCGTCGCGCCGGTGGCCGCGGTGCCCTCACCACCCCAGCCGGCCTGGTACGAGCTTCGCGGCGAGGCCGTCTTGGCCCGCATCACCTACCCGCGGCAGACACTCGGGTTCTCGATCACCTTCCTCGGCCCCCGCCCCGGCCTGTTCGGCAAGACCGTGCCGGCGGCCCACCGCATCGAGGTCTACGTCCGCCCCGACGAGGACGACGGGCTGCTGCTGCACATGATCGCTCACGAGCTGGGCCACGCGGTCGACGTCAGCTACAACGACGACGCCCGTCGCAGCCGCTGGCTCCAGCAGCGAGGCATCGATCCGTCGACGCCCTGGTTCGGCTGCAATCTGTGCACCGATTACCAGACCCCCGCCGGTGACTTCGCGGAGACCTTCGCCTTCTGGCAGGCCGGCCCGCGCGACTACCGCAGCCGCATGGCGCCGGCGCCAACGCCCGACCAGCTGCAGGCGCTCCTCCCGCTGTTCTCGGCGTAGCGCACGGCGCCTACTGCAGCGCTGCGAACTCCTCCTCGCTCAGCTCGATCTCCAGTGCCGCCACGTTCTCCTTGGCGTGGGTCGGGTTGAGCGTGCCCGGGATCGGCAGCATGACCGGCGACCGTCGAAGGAGCCAGGCCAGTGCGGCCTGCGACTCGGTGGCGCCGTGGCGGGCGGCGATCTCCCCGAGCGCCCGAGGAACATCACCCCGCAGCGGGAAGTAGGGGACGAAGACGATCCCCTCGCGTTCGCAGTAGTCGACGACCGCCTCCCACTTGCGCTCTGCGAGGTTGTAGTGGTTCTGCACGGCGACGATGTCGACGACGGAGCGGGCCCGCTCGACCTGGTCGACGCCCACCTCGGAGATGCCGACGTGCCGGACCTTGCCCGCCTCCTGGGCCTCCTTGATGGCGCCCATGCTGTCCTCGACGGGCGTGTCGCCGTGGACGCGGTGCAGGTAGTAGAGGTCGATGCAGTCAACGCCGAGGCGGCGCAGGCTCTCGTCGATCTGTGCGCGGAGGACCTCGGGGCGGCCCTCGCCCTCCCCGTAGCCGCCCTTGGTGGCGACCACGACGTCGTCGGGCACGGGCGAGAGGGCGGCGCCGATGGTTCGCTCGCTGTCGCCGCCGGCGTAGAGGTAGGCGCTGTCGATGTGACGGATCCCGAGGTCGACGACCTCGCGGATGAACGACACATGGTCGTCGCTGTAGGAGAGCCTGTTGCTGCCGATGCCGATACGGGGCACTTCGACGTCGCCGAGGCGGATGGAGGTTGCCATACCGGGAACGTACCCAGCTTCGCCGGCCGGCGTATCGTTCGTGCGTGTTCGCTCGGGAGACGGCGTTGGCGGAGCCGGACAAGGCGGCGATCGTCATGGCGACCGGCGGGGAGGTCGTCACCTTCGGCCAGTTCGAGGCGGCGGCCAACCGTGTCGCCCATCTCTTCCGCGACCAAGGTCTGCAGCGGCTCGACCACGTGGCCTTCTTCATGGAGAACAACCCGCGCCTGCTCGAGTGCGAGGGCGGAGCGGAGCGCACGGGGCTCTACTTCACCTGCATCAACTCGTACCTGGCCCCGGCCGAAGCGGCCTACATCGTCAACGACTGCCGGGCGCGCGTCGTCGTCAGTTCGGCGGGTCTGGCGGCGACCGCCAAGGAGCTGCCTTCGCTCTGTCCGAACGTCGAACGCTGGCTCATGGTCGACATCGACGCGCCGCCGGCGCCCTGGGAGCCGTTCTCGGAGGTCGTCGGGCAGTATCCATCAGAACCCGTGGACGACGAGAAGCTCGGCGCAGCCATGCTGTACTCGTCGGGGACGACGGGCCAGCCCAAGGGGATCCTGCGTCCGCTGCCCGACCAGCACCCTTCCGAGCAACTCCCGCTCATGGCCGGCATCAAGTTCCTGTTCGGGCTTCGGGAAGGGATGACGTACCTGTCGCCGGCGCCGCTGTACCACTCGGCTCCCCAGGCCAGCGTGTCCGCCGCCATGCGGCTGAGCTCCACGTCGGTCGTCATGGAGCGCTTCGACGCCCGCCAGTTCCTCGACCTCGTCGAGCGCTACCGCGTCACGCACTCCCAGATGGTGCCGACGATGTTCTCCCGCCTCCTCAAGCTCCCCGAGGAGGTCCGCAAGGCGGCCGACGTGTCCTCGCTCGAATCGATCGTGCACGCCGCTGCGCCGTGCCCCGTGCCGGTCAAGCAGCAGATGATCGAGTGGTGGGGTCCGATCATCCTCGAGTACTACGCGGCCACCGAGGGCAACGGGTTCACGTTCTGCACGTCGAAGGAGTGGCTCGCCCACCCGGGGACGGTGGGGAAGGCCTTGGGCGCCGAGATCCTGATCCTCGATGACGATGGCAACCCGTGCCCGACAGGCGTGCCCGGCACCATCTGGTTCCGGGGCGCCACCAACTTCGAGTACTACAACGACCCCGAGAAGACCGCCGCCTCGCGCAACGACGCGGGCGACACGAGCACGGTGGGCGACGTCGGTTACCTCGACGAGGACGGGTACCTCTACCTGACCGACCGCAAGACGTACATGATCATCTCGGGCGGCGTGAACATCTATCCGCAGGAGACCGAGAACCTGTTGATCACCCACCCCAAGGTCATGGACGCGGCCGTCATCGGCGTGCCCAACGACGACCTGGGCGAAGAGGTGAAGGCGGTCGTGCAGCCGGTGCCCGGTGTCGAACCCGGGCCCGACCTCGAACGCGAGCTCATCGGCTTCTGTCGGGAGAACATCGCCCACTACAAGTGCCCGCGGTCGGTCGACTTCGAGGACGAGCTGCCCCGCTTGCCCACCGGAAAGCTCTACAAGCGCCTCCTGCGCGACCGGTACTGGGAGGGCCACGCCGCGCCGATCGTCTAGAGAACTGCCTAGCCTCGACGCCATGGAGCGCGCGACCCTCGGAACGACAGGAGTGCAGGTCAGCCGCTACTGCCTCGGGGCCATGATGTTCGGCGCCTGGGGGAACCCCGACCACGACGACTGCATCCGCATCATCCACACGGCTCTCGACGCCGGCATCAACTTCATCGACACCGCCGACGTCTACTCCGCCGGCGAATCGGAGGAGATCGTCGGCAAGGCGATCGCCGGTCGCCGGGACAGCGTCGTGCTGGCGACCAAGTTCGTGGCGCCCATGGGCGAGGACACCAACCAGCGCGGCGCCTCGCGCCGCTGGATCGTGCACGAGGTCGAGAACAGCCTGCGCCGGCTCGGCACCGACTACATCGACCTCTACCAGGCGCACCGCCCCGACCCCAGCGTCGACATCGACGACACCTTGAGCGCGCTCAGTGACCTCGTCCACCAAGGCAAGGTCCGCATGCTCGGCAGCTCGACGTACCCAGCGGAGCTGATCGTCGAAGCGCAGTGGACAGCCGAGCGGCGGGGTCGTGAGCGCTTCCGCTGCGAGCAGCCGCCGTACTCGATCTTCGCTCGGGCCATCGAGACCGCCGTGCTGCCGACGTGCGTCAAGTACGGCATGGGCGTGATCCCGTGGAGCCCGCTGGCCGGCGGCTGGCTGACCGGCAAATACCGGCGGGGGAGCGATCTGCCGAGCGGCGGGCGGGCGGCGCGCGTGCCCGACCGCTTCGACTACGACCGGCCGGAGAACCAGCGCAAGCTGGACCTCGTCGAAGATCTCCTCAAGCTCGCCGCTGACGCCGGCCTGTCACTGACCCACCTGGCCATGGCATGGGTCCTCGAGCACCCGGCCGTCACGTCGGCGATCATCGGGCCCCGCACGCTGGACCAGCTCACCGATCTTCTGTCCGGCGCCGACGCTCGACTCGACAGCGACATCCTCGACCGCATCGACGACCTGGTGCCCCCCGGCACGACGGTGAACCCGGCCGACTCGGGATGGGCACCACCCGGCCACAGCCGCCGTGCCCGCCGCCGCCGCCGATGAATTCGGCCTAGCGCCGCACCCGTTCCTGCTTGGAGCGCAAATGCACCGTGCGGGAGCATTGCTGCGCCAAGAATGTTCAGGGCGGGCGTGTGGCGCGGCCGTCGTCGCGGTGGCGGCGCGCGACGATGCGCACCAACGCCTGGGCGATGACAAGGACGGTGCCGACCACGGCGGCGAAGATGAGGGCGACGACCGAGCCGCTGACCGTGACGGGGTTGCGCCTCACGCGTCCATCGTGGCACGCCCCGGGTGACCGTGACCCGGTAGGTCTTGGACGCGCAAAACCGACAAACTGACGCCATGCCGGACGCTGGGGCCCGCCCTCACCTGCTCATCGTCGACGACGGCCCCGACATGGTGCGTCTGCTCGAAACGGTGGCGTCGCCGACGTGGGACGTTCACGCCGCCGGCGACCTGACCACGGCGGTGGAGATCGCGACCCAGCGGCCTCTCCATGTGGCCATCGTCGACTTCATGCTGCCGGGCGGGGGCGGCTTCTCCGTCGCTCGCCGCCTCAAGAGCCTGCAGCCCGACTGCAAGGTCGTGATGTTCTCGGCCGCGCCCGTCGGTCACCAGGCAGCCGACAGTCCCGACGTCGACCAGTTCGTGATGAAGGGAGACCTGCGGGTCATCCGGCGAGTGCTCGACGACCTCGCCGGCCGAGTGATGCCCGAGGGCTAACGCACCGAGGCGTCGGCCTCGTGCAGGCGCCGGGACAGCCCGGCCAGGAGCCTTCGGGCGATGCCGGGGACCTCTTCGAGGAGCCCGCCGAATTCGCGGGACCCGAGGGCCAACACCTCCAGCTCGGTCTCGGCGGTGACGGTGGCGTTGCGCGGGCCCGGGTCGAGGAGCGCCAGCTCGCCGAAGTAGTCGCCCGGGCCGAGGGTGGCGACGGTGCGCCTGCCCCGGGTGACCCTCGCCTTGCCGTTGACGATCAAATAGAACTCGCTCTCGCGCTTGCCCTCCCGGACGAGCGTCTGCCCGGCGTCCACCGTGTAGTCCTCGGCCAGACGTGCCACCAGGCCCAGGTCCTTCTTGGACAGCGCCCGGAACATCGGCACGTCGCCGAGCCGCTTCAAGTACTCGTCACGTCTCACACCCAGCTCCCCTGATCCACCCCCAACAGCTGCGGCAGTCTTACTGGCTGCTGGGCAGGCCGCAAGAGGGGTGTCAGGTGGTGACGGACGAGAAGCAGGAGGTGCGCGAGCGGGTCTGGCGGGAGCTGCGTCGCCGCGGCGCGGCCCGCTTCCCCGGCGCCGAGGGACGGATCCCGAACTTCACCGGAGCCGAGGCGGCCGCCCGGTTGCTGGCCACCCTCGACCAGTGGATCGGCGCCGACGTCCTCAAGTGCAATCCCGACCTTCCCCAGCTGCCGGTGCGTGCCCGTGCCCTCGAGGACGGCAAGCGGCTCTACATGGCCGTCCCCCGCCTGGCCGACGAGCGCCCGTTCATGCTGCTGGACCCGGACCGCATCGACGGTCCGCCCCGTAAGGCCGCCTCGATCAAGGGTGCGTCGGCGGCGGCGACGCATGTCGCGCTCGACGACGTCCCCCATGTAGATCTCGTCGTGTGCGGCACCGTGGCCGTCAATCGACGCGGTGTCCGCGTCGGCAAGGGCGGCGGCTACTCCGACCTCGAGTTCGCGCTCCTGACGGAGACGGGTGCCATCGACGACCGCACCGTCGTGGCCACGACCGTCCACCCCGTGCAGGTCCTCGACGAGGAGCTGCCCGAGACGCGCCACGACTTCCGAGTCGATGTCATCGTCACGCCCGACGACGTGATCCGTTGCCGGCGTGCCCACCGGCCGCGCGGAATCCTGGCGTCGCACCTGGACGCCGACAAGGCGGCGGCGATCCCGGCACTTTCGGGTCGCGGGTGATTGCGTCGGCGTCGTGGGGTACGAGTGAACCAGTGCAGATCGTGCTTTCCCTCGCGTTGCCGCGTGACGAGCAGACCATCCCGGTCAGCCGTCACATCGCGACCAACGCCATGGACGAGATCGGCGTGAGCCGGGACTGCACGGACGACATCGCCATCGCCCTCACCGAGGCCTGCACCAACGTGTTGAAGCACGCCGGCCCGGGCGACGAGTACGAGGTGAGTCTGGAAGTCGACTCCGACCAATGCGTGATCCGGGTCGTCGACAAGGGGCGGGGATTCGACTCGCAGTCCCTGGGGATGCGCCACGCCGACAGCGCGGCGGAGCAGGGGCGGGGGATCGAGCTCATGCGGGCCCTGGTCGACCAGGTGCATTTCATCTCCAAGCCGGAGGCGGGCACGATCGTGCACCTGGAGAAGAGGCTCGACTACGTGGACGGCTCGCTGGTGCACCGGACCCGGCCGGCACCGACGCCCTAGCGCCGAGTCGGGCGGCGGCGGAGCCGCCGGGCGAGCCCGCCGGCGGCGAGGAGCCCGACGCCCGGGAGCATGAGGTTGGGCCCACCCGTTCGGGCCGTCGTCCCGCCCGTCTCGACCTGGCCCGCTCCGGGCGTTGCCAGCCCGCTCGACGGTGCGGTCGTGGCAGTCGGCGCCGTCGTGGCGGTCGGCGCTGTGGTGGCAGTCGGCGCCGTTGTTGCCGTCGCGGCGCTCGTGGCCGGAGCCGCAGCCGTACTCGGCGGCACACCGCCGCCGATCGGCGGCGGGGTCAGAGGCAACGTCGTCGAGGGCGCGGGGGACGGGTGCGTC
>CADDZP010000193.1 GCA_902812475.1 Actinomycetota bacterium
CCGCAACGGATGAGCGCGCGCGCCGATGGAGCGCGGAACGGCTGGTCCAGCGTGACGTCGGCGCCCTCGAGGGCGTCGAAGAACTGCGGGTTTGCACCGTGGCTGGCGTTGATGGCGGCGCCGGCGTTGGCGGCGACGCACACCGACGTCGCCGTCGGGATGAGTGCGCCGAGGAGGCGGGCGGTCGCCGCCGTTGCCGTTTCGAAGTCATCGACGAGGATGTGGGCGTACCCGCCGTCGCTCTCGCCGGCGCCGTCGGCCGCCCGCGTCAGGAGGCCGGCCGCGTCGACCACGTCGCGGTCGGCGAGGGCGGCGTCGTAGCGCTCGGCGAACCCCGCCAGCTCCCGCCAGGCGTTGTCGAGCCCGTCATGGTGTTCGTCCGTCCGCCAGTGCTCCAAGCCCCGGATCACCTCGTCGACGAACGCGGGACGGCCGAGAAGATGGTGGAGCGTGGGCCACGCCGCCGGGTCTTCGTCGGCGAGCAGCTCGCGCACGAGAGCCCGCTGCTCGGCATCGGAAAGCCGCCTCGGCCACCCGCTCTGGCGGGCCAGCACGTCGAAGGCCAGACCGGTGAAGGTGGTGACGGGGAGGGCGTCGAAGCCGCCGGCGAGCTCGGCGAGCACCGTGTCGCGCACGCGGGCCACAGCCGCCCCACTGCGGCACAGGAAGAGGATCTGCGACGGCGCGGTCTCACGAGCGAGGCGCAGATAGCGCTCGAGCAGCGCTGTCGTCTTGCCCGTGCCCGCCCGGCCTCGGACCCGCACCAGCCCCTCTCCGTGGTCGACGACCTGCCGCTGCTCGGCGCTCAGCTCCACCCCATCGGAGCTTACGAACGGGGTGTGACAGTGCGCCGGCTCTTCGTCAGGCGGCCCACTGGCCGCGCTCGACCAGGACCTCCTTCAGCACGGCAGGGCGGTCGGTCATGATCCCGTCGACGCCGAGGTCGAGGAGGCGCTCCATCTGGGCCCGCTCGTCGATCGTCCACACGTGCACGGGCAGGCCGCGGCGGTGGGCGGTGTCGACGAACCGCTGGTCGACGAGGACGCGCTTGCTGACGTGGGTCGGCACCTGGACACACCCGGCGCCGAAGCGCCCCGTCCTCGCCCCGAAGCTCGCCAGGCGGAGGCGCGTGATGCCGGCCGGGCCGAGGGCGGTGAGGACGCGGCCGCCGCTGAGCTTGCGGACACGGGCCAGGCGTCGGTCGGAGAAGGCGGCGACGCAGACTCGGTCCATCGCCCTGCAGCGCTCGAGCGCGTTGACGAGGGGGACGACGGCGCCGTCGTGCTTGGGGTCGATGTTGACGCGGATGTCGGGCCAGGCGCCGAGCAGGTCCTCCATCAGCGGGATGGGCTCTCCGCCGACGCGGGCCTCCTTCACCTCCGACCACGGCAGCTCGGCGACGACGCCCGTGCGGTCGGTGACCCGGTCGAGGACGTGGTCGTGGAAGGCCAGCAGGACACCATCGGCGGTGACGTGGGCATCGGTCTCGAGGTACCGATAGCCGAGCTCGACCGCCCGCTGGAAGGCGGCCATGGTGTTCTCGGGCTTGTCGCTGGCGCCGCCCCGGTGGGCGAAGGGAATCGGGTAGGGCCAGTCGAGGAACGGCCAGCTCCTGGTGGGCGCGGTCAAGCGGCGGCGCCCACCCCGCGCAGGGCGTCACCCATGAGGTCGACGAAGTTGTCGTAGTAGAAGCGCTGCTTGGCCGACTCGCTGACGTTGACGAGGCTGCGCTCGAAACGACCGAGGGGATTACGCCCGCCCTCGACGTGGGGATAGTCGCTCGAGAACAGACAGACCTCCTCGCCGGTGTTCTCGATGACCCAGCCGGCGTCCTCGTGGGGATAGGGCGTGACCCGGATCTGGCGACGCACGTACTCGCTCGGCTTCAGCTCGAGCTTCTGCAGACGCTCCTCGTTCCTGCGGAAGGCGTCGGCGGCGGAGTCCATGTTGCGCATCCATCCCGGCACCCACGAGGCGCCCAGCTCGATGGCGCCGATCTTCAGCTGCGGGAAGCGGTCGAGGACGCCGTCGATGATGAGCACGGCGAGGGTCTGCATGGGCGGGTAGCAGATCGCCATGTAGTCGACCGAGCGGAAGTTGCCGTCGCCGCCGTGGAAGTCGGGGACCGGCGGCAGGCCGTTGTTGAAGTACTCCGGGTCGAGGAGGCGTCCGCCGCCGCCGACGTGGAGGACGACGGGCACGCCGGCCTCCTGGGCCTGGGCCCACACGGGATCGAGGGCGATGTGGCTGGGCGAGTGGCCCTTCGGGCACGCCGAGGCGATCAGCAGTGCTTTGGCGCCCATGTCCAGCGCCTCCTTCGCCATGTCCCCCGCCCGGTCGAAGTTGGCGAGGGGCACGTAGAGCACCGGCAGCAGGCGGCTGTCGACGGAGCAGAAGTCGACGACGGCCCGGTTGTGGGCCCGTGCGATGCCGTAGGCGAAGTCGAGGTCGTCGCCGTGCTCGGCGGCGTGCAGGTGCTGCATGTGCGAGCTGTTGAAGATCAGCTGCGACTCGAACCCCAGAAGGTCAAGGGCCTCGGGCCGGTCCTCTTTGATGAACGAACCCGTCGCCCAATAGTTCTTCCGCAGCCAGATCTGCTCGGCGTCCTGGGCCCGGTACTCGGGATCGGCGTGCTTGGCGACGGCGTCGTCGAGGAACTTGCGATGGGCCGCCCATTCCTTCTCGTAGTACTGCTCGAGCCTTGGCCTGGTGGCTGCGTCGGCGTAGGGGAGGAGCCAGTCGGGCGGCTCGACGATGTGGGCGTCGGCGTCGTGCATGGGGCGCGGCAGTGCCATGCTCCGAGCGTAAGGCGTCGCTACTGCAGGTGCTCGTCGAACCAGGCGAGCATGCGGCGCCAGGCGTCGGCCGCCGGGCCGGGACGGTAGGCGTCGGGGCTGACGTCGCGGTTGAAGCCGTGACCGGCCTCGGCGTAGCGCACGATCTCGGTGTCGACGGGCGCCCCTTCGAGGGCCTTGCGCAGCTGCTCCACGTCTTCCACGGGGATCGACTGATCCTCGTCGCCGAAGAACCCGAGCCACGGCGTCTGCAGGGTCTTCGCCTCGTCGACGAGCGCAGGGAACTGCGGGAAGCGGGCCGTCACGATGCCCCCGCCGTAGTAGCCGACGGCGGCGCCGATGGGCCGGCGGGCCGCCACGAGAAACGTCACCCGGCCACCGAAGCAGTACCCGACGATCCCGATGGTGGCGTCGGCCCAGCCGGCGTCGTGGAGATGCGCCCGCGCCGCGTCGACGTCCATGAGGATGCCGTCGTCGCTGAGGCCCTGGTACTTCTCCATCACCTTCTCGAACTGGCCGTAGGGCACGGTGCCGCCGCCGGCTCGGTGGAAGAAGTGCGGGGCGACGGCGTGGTAGCCACGCTCGGCCAGGCGGTCGGCGACCGACTCGATGTGCTCGTTGACGCCGAACGCCTCCTGGACGACGATCACCGCCGCCTTGGCCCGGGCGCTGCCCTGGTCGGGGGCGGACTCGTACAGATCCATGGGCCCGTCCGGTGTCTCGACGGTCAACGTGCGTCCACTCATCGTCAAACCCTTCCGGTTGTGGTGACGCCAATCGCGGCGGCCGCCCGCTCGAGGGCGTCGGGCCGCCACGGCGCACGCAGCGCGATGTTGACCTGGTCGGCGCCCGCCTCGAGGTAGCGGCCCACCTTGTCGCGCGCCTCCTTGTCGGTGCCGGTGAGCGCTGCGTCGCGGAAGAACTGGGCGAGACCGTCGAACTGCTCCTCGAGGTCCTCCTCCTTCCAGGCCAGGGCGACGTTGACGGCGCACTTGATCTCGGAGGGGTCCCGGCCGACGTCGTCGCAGTGACGGAGCAGAACCTGGCGCTTGCGGGAGAACTCGTCGGGCGACACGAACGGCACGTTCCAGCCGTCGGCCCACTTGGCCACGACCCGGAGCGTCTTCTTCTCGCCTCCGCCGCCGATCCAGATAGGGAGCTTCTCCTGGACGGGTCGCGGCTCGCAGCGCGCCTCGCGGAGTTGGAAGTAGCGGCCCTCGAACGTCGTCGTCTCGCCGTGCAACAGACCCCGGCAGCACTGGGCCGCTTCGTCGAGCTGGTCGAGACGGACGCCGGCCGATGGGAATGGGATGCCGTAGGCGTCGTACTCGACCTGATGCCAGCCGGCGCCGAGGCCGAGGGCGGCCCGGCCGCCCGAGAGGTGATCGATGGTGACGATGGCGTTGGCCAGGACGGCCGGGTGGCGGTAACCCACCGAGTACACGAGGCAGCCACACGTCACCGTGCTCGTCTCGCACGCCAGCGCCGCGTGGGCGGCGATTCCCTCGAAGCACTCGGCCCGGCCGGACCCGTCTGCGGCATAGAAGTGGTCCCACACCGACACCCAGCCGAAGCCCAGCTGCTCGGCGTGGCGCCACACGGCGACGAGGTCGGCCATCGTCGTGTTCTGCAGGCCTGCGTGGACGCCGAACACCGTCATACGGGTCCGGAACCCTACTGTGGCGTCGGTGGCCGGCATCATCCTCGTGAACCCGGCCGCCGGGCCCGACGACATCGGCGCCGACGAGCTGCGGGCGCGCTTCTCGACGCACGACGTGGTCGAGTGCAGCGCCGACGAGGTCGGCGAACGCGCTGCCGAGGCGCGCAAGGGCGGCGTCGACTTCGTGGGCGTCGCCGGCGGCGACGGGACGATCCGATGCGTGGCCGGCGCCCTCGCCGGTGGCGACGTGCCCATGTTGCCGATACCCGCCGGGACCCGCAACCACTTCGCCAAGGACATCGGCATCACCGACCTCGACGACGCGGTTGCCGCCGTCGACGGACGCACAGTTCGCGTCGACGTCGGCGACGTCAACGGCCGCCTTTTCGTCAACAATTCGAGCATCGGTGTGTACCCGCGGATCGTGATTCGGCGTGAGGCTCACGAGCGGCGCCTGCCCAAGGGCGCTGCCAACGTCGTCGCCGTGTGGGAGCAGGTGCGCCGCCGCGGGCAGCGCTTCGACGTGACCGTTGACGGACGCCGCCACACCGCCTGGATGGTGTTCGTCGGTAACGGCCGCTACGGCGAAGGGCTCATCGACCTGGCCGACCGCGAGTCCCTCGAAGACGGCCAGCTCGACGTCCGCGTCGCCCTCGCCGACAAGCCGCTCGCCCGCCTCCGGCTGCTGTTGGCGCTGCTGCTCGGACGCCTTGCCCAGTCCCAGCTGCTGGTGCGCGAGGTCACCGGCGCGGTGGACGTCGACGTGGTCGGCCGGGGTGTGGTCGAGGTCGCCCTCGACGGCGAGGTCGAGCGTTTGAAGACGCCGCTGTCCTACCGGTCGTTGAAGGGCGAGCTCTCCGTCCTCGTGCCCGGCTCCGACGGCGACCTGAAGATCGCCGACCGGTAGTAGCGAAGTTCCTCCACGCTCTCGCGGATGTCGTCGAGGGCGCGGTGCCCGCCCGCCTTCTCGGGGGCGGCGGCCAGCACCTCGGGGTACCAGCGACGGCACAGTTCCTTCACCGTCGACACGTCGACCGAGCGGTAGTGGAGGTGATGCTCGATGTCGGGCAGGTAGACGGCGAGGAAGCGCCGGTCCATCGCGATGGAGTTGCCGGCGAGAGGCACCGTGCCGGCCTCGGGCACGTGCTGCTTGATGAAGTCGAGCGTGGTCTGGCCGGCGTCGGCGAGAGAGACGGTCGACGCCTCGATCGCTTCGAGGAGGCCGCTCTTGGTGTGCATCTTGCGGACGAAGTCGTCCATCTCTGAAAGCACGTCGGGCGGCTGGTGGACGACGAGGTCGGGGCCCTCGGCCACGACCTCGAGGGTGTCGTCGGTGATCAGCGTGGCGATCTCGACGATGGCGTGGCGAGCCGGCTCGAGACCCGTCATCTCCAGGTCCATCCAGACGAGCATCGAGCAAGCGTAGGTTTCGTGGGTGGTGCCGTTGGCCGTTCCTGTCGTCCGCCTCGACCCGGACCTTCCGCTCCCGTCGTATGCGCGCGCGGGTGATGCCGGCGCCGACTTGGTGGCCCGCTCGGAGTGCGTGCTCGCGCCAGGCGGGGGACGGGCGTTGGTGCCGACGGGGATTGCCGTCGCCCTGCCGGAGGGCTACGCCGGATTCGTCTTGCCGCGCAGCGGGCTGGCTCTACGCCACGGCGTCACGTGTCTCAACACGCCGGGGCTGATCGACGCCGGCTACCGCGACGAGCTCAAAGTGCTGCTCGTCAACACCGATCCCGACGCAGAGTACCGCGTCGAGCGGGGCGACCGCATCGCCCAGCTCGTCATCCAGGCTGTCGACCAGGCCGCCTTCGAGGTCGTCGACGAGCTGCCTCCGTCCGAGCGCGGCCTCGGAGGGTTCGGCCACACCGGCCGCTGAACTGCTTGATGCCGCAACCGTGGACGATTGTCCGCCCTATGCGCGCAAGAACGTCCACAAAACCTCACGCGACGGGGAGCCAGATGCCGCTCTGGTCATGGCCGCACGTGGCAACGCTGGCCGTGCCCAGCGAGCGCTGGCGGGCGACGAGGGCCACGACAGCGGCGTCGAGGAAGTCATGTGAGGCCTCCAGCCCGTCGACGTCGACGTCGACGCCGGCGTCGCGCAGTAGCCCTGCCCGCACAGCCCGTCCTTCGGCCGTCGTCTTCTTCGGAAGCTGACGGCCGAAGGACGGGCTGTGCGGGCAGGGCT
>CADDZP010000194.1 GCA_902812475.1 Actinomycetota bacterium
CCGGTCGCCCGCGACGACATCATGGGCTGGATCCAGACCTCCATCCCCGCCGGCTCCGAACGCCACCGTCACGCCGGCGCCGTCGCCGAGGTGGAGCGGCTGGTCGACGCTGCCTTCGTAGCCATGGAGGAGGCGGCCGACGCCAGCGGCCTCCCCTTGTCCACCAGCCAGTCCACCGACCCGGGGCGCGGCAACCCGCTCACCCGAGCCGAGTTGGCGGCGCGGGCGCGCGACCAGCACGGCACCCTCGGATCGGGCAACCACTTCATCGAGCTGCTGGCCGGCCCCGACGGCGACGTGTGGGTGCTGGTGCACTCCGGCTCCCGAGGGTTCGGCGGCTTGGTGTGCGTCAACTTCCACCGCATGGCCCTCGCCCACTGCGCCCAGGCCGGGCACCGCCTCGCCGATCCCGGCCTGGCCTGGCTCCCGGTCACCGGCGACGACCGATGGGCCGCGGTCGGGCGTTGCTACCAGGCGGCCATGCATGCCGCCCTCGAGTACGCCGAGCGCAACCGACACCGCATGCTCGAGACGATCGCCGGCATCATCGAGCGGCGATTCCCCGACGCCATGCGGTGGGACGAGACCGTCAACATCCACCACAACGACGCCGTGGCCGAGGAGCACTACGGGGAGCGGGTGTGGGTGCACCGCAAGGGGGCGGTCAAGGCGACCACCCGCACGCCGACCGTCACGCCCGGGTCGATGGGTACGGGATCGGTGCTCGGCCGCGGCCTGGGCAACCCCCAGTCCTACTGCTCCGCCGCGCACGGCGCCGGCCGGGCTCTGAGCCGCAGCCGTGCCCGCCGGGAGCTGTCGCTGGACCAGCAGCTCGCCGCCGTGGCCGCGGCCGGCGGGAAGGTGTTCGCGGCCAGCAAGCCCGGCGTGCTCGACGAGATGCCCGGCGCCTACAAGGACCTCGACGAGGTCATGGCCCGCCAGGCCGACCTGGTCGAGCCGGTCCGGCGCTTCACCCCGCTGGCCACCTACAAGGGGACCGACAAGCCCCGACGCCGGCGTGGAGGCTGGCGGCCGGCCGAGGAACGCTGAGCACGACGACGAGACAGGAGAGATCGACATGGCCGAGGCCAGTGCCCGCTTCCACGAGGCCCCCGACTCGCTGGCGCCCGAGACTCGGGAACGGCACCGGGCCATCGTGTCGCTGATGGAGGAGCTCGAGGCGGTCGACTGGTACGACCAGCGCGTCGACGCCAGCGACGACGCCGAGCTCGGCGCGGTCCTGGCCCACAACCGTGACGAGGAGAAGGAGCACGCGGCGATGACCCTGGAATGGCTGCGCCGGCACGACCCCGTCTGGGATCACCACCTGCGCCGCTACCTCTTCACTGATGCTCCCGTCCCCGACATCGCCGAGGCGACAGAAGCTCGCGAGTCGACGACCGAGCGCCAGGGGTCCCTCGCCATCGGCGCGCTCGAGAGCAAGGAGGTGCTGTGACCGATCACCTCCGCCGGGCTCTCGCCCCGGTGACCGACACGGGCTGGGGACGGCTCGACGCCGAGGCCGCCCGCACCCTTCGCCACTTCCTGGCCGCCCGACCGGTCGTGGGCTTCAGCGGCCCCCATGGTTGGGAGCACGCCGCGGAGCCGCTCGGGCGGGTCGTCCCGGCGGTGCCGTCACCCGTCGACGGTGTCGTCGCCGACGTGCGCACGGCCCAGCCGCTGGTCGAGCTGCGAGCCCCGTTCGAGCTGCCGCTGGCCGAGCTCGACGCCATCGATCGCGGCGCGCCCGATCCGGACCTCGGTCCGCTGCAAGAGGCGGCCCGCCTGGCCGCCCTCGCCGAGGACCGAGCCGTCTTCCACGGGTACCAAGCCGGCGGCATGGCGGGCGTCGCCCCCAGCTCACCGCACGAGCCGCTCAGCATCAGCGACGACTACGACGAGTACCCCGGCGTCGTGGCCCGCGCCGTGGCCGTGCTGCGCCGCGCCGGGGTCGACGGGCCCTACGCCATCGCCCTCGGCCCCCGCTGCTACACCGGCGTCATCGAGACCACCGAGCACGGCGGCTACCCCGTGCTCGAGCACATCAAGCTCATCATCGGCGGGCCGCTGGTGTGGGCGCCGGCGGTCGACGGCGCCGTGGTGCTCAGCATGCGGGGCGGGGACTACGAGCTGGTGTGCGGTCAGGACTTCTCCCTCGGCTACCGGGCCCACAGCACCGAGGCGGTCGAGCTGTACCTGGAGGAGAGTCTCACCCTCGTGGTCCACGACGACCGGGCCGCGGTGGCGCTGCGCTATCCCGATTGACCGCTCGTCGTTCACAATCCCGTCCCACCGGCGACGAGCTGGCCGCGGCCGCCGGTCGCACCGTCGCCGACGTGATCGGCCCGGGACTTTGCGTCCTGTTCTGCGGCATCAACCCCGGGCTGTGGTCGGCCGCGGTCGGCCACCACTTCGCTCATCCCGGCAACCGGTTCTGGAAGGCTCTCCACGCCGCCGGGTTCACCGACGAGCTGCTCCACCCCAGCGAGGAGCGCCGTCTCCTGGAGGTCGGCCTCGGCGTGACCAACCTGGTGGCCTTCGCCACCCGCTCTGCGGCCGACCTGGACCGCGACCAGCTGCGCCGGGGCGCACGTGACCTGCGCGGCAAGGTGGCGCGCTGGCGACCGCGGGCGGTCGCTGTCCTCGGCATCACCGCCTACCGGTTGGGCTTCAGCGATCCCCACGCCCAGATCGGCCGCCAACCCCACCGCCTCGACGGCGCCCTGGTCAGGGTGCTGCCCAACCCGAGCGGCGCCCAGGGCCCACTATCCCTTCGATCGGCTGGTGGCCGAGCTCCGCGCCCTGCGCCGCGCCGTCGGGCGTGGGTAGGACAGGATCGTGCGATCGGTCGACCACGCCCAGGTCGAGCAGCTGCATGCCGCTGGCGCGCAGCTGGTCGAGGTGCTCGACCGAGCCGAGTTCGACTGGGCGCACGTGCCCGCCGCTGTCCACCTGCCGCTGCGCCGCCTCGACGAGCGCGCCCGCCCGACCCTCGACGATCGGCGGCCGATCGTCGTGTACTGCAACGACTTCCGAGACATGAGCCCGCGGGCCGCGTGGCGGCTCGAGCAGTTCGACTTCGACGACGTCAACGACTACGCCGGGGGCAGGATGGACTGGCTGGCTCGAGGTGGCGCCTACGAGGGGACCGCCGACCTCGTCGGCGGCTACCTGCAGCCAGCACCGACGTGCTCGCCGGATGACCGGGTCGCCGACATCGCCGCCGGACACGATGGCGCCCTCCGGCGCGCGGTCACCGTGGCCGACGGCGTGCTCGTCGGCGTGCTCGACCTGGTGCACGGCGCCCGCAACCGCGACGAGCGGGCGGGCGATATCGCCGTGTTCGGGACCGCGACGGTGCGGCCCAGCGAGGAGCGCGCCGAACTCGACCGCCGGATGGAGGCCGCCAAGGTCGCATGGGTCCCGGTCACCGATCCCGCCGGCCGGCTGCTCGGCGGCTACGAGCGGGGCCGAGCTACGAGGCCCGCCTGAGGCGCTCGTCGTCGCTCTGGCGCTCGGCGCTCTCGACCGTAGGGCGGGCACCGTCGGCGGCCGGATGCTCGACGACGGCGATGACCCGGCTGGCCATGAACCGCGCCGTGCGCACCGCCTGGCCGGTCCGGGTCACCTCGGTGACCTCCACGACGCCGCGCCCGGTCGTCGTCTCCACGCGCCGGCCGGCCCGACGGGCGGCGATCTCGAACTCGCGCACCCGCTCGCCGGCATCGACGACGATCTCCACGCGATCACCCTTCATCGACCTGATTCCTTCCCGATCGTGGCAGGAATGCATCCACGGCGCACATCGCCGTCGCCGGCGCCGGGTATACGCGAGGTGAGACGAACGCGCGCGAATCGAGAGGATGATCGCCATGGCACTGATGCGACGTGACCGTCCGGTCTGGCCCGAGCCCTTCGTGGAGCGGGGCCTGTTCGACTGGCCATTGCACCCGTTCGAGTCGTTCCGGCGCATGCTGGAGGAGGACGAGGTCAAGGTCGAGGAGTTCACCGAGGACGGCCAGCTGGTGGTCCGGGCCGAGCTCCCCGGGGTCGATCCGGACAAGGACGTGGACATCTCGATCGTCGACGGCAGCCTGTGCATCCGGGCCGAGCGGCGCCACGAGGAGAAGGTGGAAGGGCGCGACTACCGCCGCTCCGAGATCCGCTACGGCTCGTTCTCGCGGATCCTGCCCCTGCCGGCCAAGGCCAAGGAGGAGGACATCAAGGCCAGCTACAAGGACGGCATCTTGGAGGTCAGGGCCCCCATCGACGAGACCGCGGCGAAGCCGTCCAAGATCCCGATCAGCCGGACGTGAGGTGTGCCGGTGCCGGCGAAGCCGTCACTGGACCGGTACCGGGCCAAGCGGGACTTCCGCCGCACCCCCGAGCCTCGCGGGTCCCGGCGGCGGCGCCCCACCAAGGGTGAGCCGCGCTTTGTCGTCCACAAGCACGACGCCACCAGCCTGCACTACGACTTCCGGCTCGAAGCCGACGGCGTGCTCAAGTCGTGGGCGGTGCCCAAGGGCCCGTCGCTCAACCCGGCCGACAAGCAACTGGCCATGCCCACCGAGGACCATCCCCTCGACTATGCCGACTTCGAAGGGGTGATCCCCGAGGGCCAGTACGGGGCCGGCACGGTGCTGGTGTGGGACGCCGGCACCTACCGCAACCTGACCGAGCGCAACGGGGAGCCGGTGCCGGTAGCCGAGGCGGTCGAGCAGGGGCATGTCAGCGTGTGGCTGGAGGGGGAGAAGCTGCGGGGCGGTTTCGCCCTCACCCGGATGCGGCGTGGGAAGAACGAGGCGTGGCTGCTGGTCAAGAAGCAGGACGAGGGCGCCGACCGCCGGCGCAAGCCGGTCCGCAGCCAGCCCGAGTCCGTCCGCTCCGGCCGCACCCTGGAGGACATCGCCGAAGAGGCGCGCTGATGGACCGCTTCGCCCGGCTCGGCCGCGACGCCCGACGGGCGCTGCGCCCCGCCCCGCACCCCGAGTGGATGGCGCCGATGCTGGCCACACTGACCGACCGGCGCTTCTCCGACCCGGCGTGGCTGTTCGAGCGCAAGTTCGACGGCGAGCGCTGCCTCGCCTTCCGGCGCGGCCCCCAGGTCCGGCTGCTGTCCCGCAGCCGGCAGCCACTCGGGCGGACCTATCCCGAGATCGCCGACGCTCTGCGCGCCCAGGACGTCGACGATGTCGTCGTGGACGGCGAGGTCGTGGCCTTCGAGGGCAGCCGCACGAGCTTCGCCCGGCTCCAGCAGCGTCTCGGCATTACTGACCCCGACGTCGCCCGCCGCAGCCCGGTGCGGGTCTTCTACTACGTCTTCGACGTGCTCCACCTCGACGGCCAGGACGTCACCGGCTTGGCGTTGCGGGACCGCAAGTCGCTGCTGCGCGACACGCTCGCCTACCGCGATCCGCTGCGGTTCACGCCCCATCGCAACACCGACGGCGAGGCCTGTCTGGCCGACGCCTGCGCCAAGGGGTGGGAGGGGCTGATCGCCAAACGAGTCGACGCCCGCTACGTGTCGCGCCGCTCCGGCGACTGGCTGAAGCTCAAGTGCTCGGCCGGCCAGGAGATGGTGATCGGCGGCTTCACCGACCCGGCCGGCAGCCGGGTCGGACTGGGCGCCCTGCTGGTCGGCTACTACGACGGCGACGAGCTCGTCTACGCCGGCAAGGTCGGCACCGGCTACAGCCGCCAGACCCTCCTCGATCTGCGGCGCCGGCTCGACGGCCTCGAGGTGGGCCGCTCCCCGTTCGGCCGCGGCCGGGTGGCCGAGCGGGGCGTGCACTGGGTGCGGCCCCAGCTGGTGGCCGAGGTGGCCTTCACCGAGTGGACCGCCGACGGCAAGCTCCGCCACCCCCGCTTCGAGGGGCTGCGCCGGGACAAGCCGGCCCGGGACGTGGTGCGGGAGCGACCGGCGGCGACGCGCCGTGGCTGACCGCGTCGAGGTCCGGGTCGGCCGCCGGCGGTTCGAGCTGACCCATCCCGACAAGGTGCTGTTCCCGGCGGAGGGCATCACCAAGGCCGACCTCGTCGCCTACTACCGTCGCCTCGCCCCGCTGATGCTGCCCCACCTGCGGGGCCGGCCGCTCATGCTCCACCGGTTCCCCGACGGCATCGACGCCGGCGGCTTCTACCAGAAGGACGTCTCGGACTACTTCCCCGACTGGATCCACCGCGTCGAGCTGGCCAAGCAGGGCGGCACCGTCACCCACGTGGTGTGCGACGACGAGGCCACCCTCGCCTACCTAGCCAGCCAGGCCTGCATCACTCCCCACGTGTGGCTCAGCCGGGCCGACCGGCCCGACCATCCCGACCGCCTGGTCTTCGATCTCGACCCCTCCGGCGCGGCGTTCGCCGCGGTCAAGGCGTGTGCCCGCGACGCCCGCGATCTCCTTGAGGACCTCAACCTGGTCCCCTTCCTGCAGACCACAGGCTCGGCCGGCCTGCACGTCGTCGTCCCCCTCGATCGCCGCGCCGACTTCGACGCCGTCCGCTCCTTCGCCCACGACGTGGCCGAGCGCCTGGTCGAGGCTGCACCCGACGAGCGCACCGTCGAGGCCCGCAAGGCCCGCCGCCGCGGCCGCGTGTACATCGACGTGGGCCGCAACGCCTACGCC
>CADDZP010000195.1 GCA_902812475.1 Actinomycetota bacterium
GTCGCAGCCGCCGCGACCCAGTCGGCGTTGCGCACTCGCTTCCCCGACGCCCGGGCCGCCATCGGCAGTGCCAGCAGGAGGCCGGCGGGGATGATGGCCTGCACGAGGGCGAGTGACCCCACGCTGAGGGCAGCCGCCATCATGCCGAACCCGGCGATCTGCGCGCCGATGCCGCCCAGCCACGCCCGCTGGCGCGCCAGGTGAAGCAGCAGTGCGGGGCGAAGCGAGTGCTCCTCGGGCGCAGCCCGCGCCTGGGTGTGCATGAGGACCGACGACACCCCGAACAGCGCCGCCGCCCCGACCGTCAAGAGCACCACCATCAGGGCTTCACCGTCGACAACGATGGCACCGATCGCGGCGCCGACTCCAAAAGTTTGGTGAGGTTCTCCGTCGGTCTACACGTCTTCTCAGCGAGGACGGGTAGAACCCGGCCGTGGTCGTGCTGATCGTCTGGGCCGTCGCGGCTGTCGGCTTCGCGACCTGGCGCTGGCTGTGGCTGGCCCGGACGGGCTCGTCGATCGAAGCCCACGACCGGGGCCTGCGGGAGCTCGACGCCGTGGCCCGGCGCTTCCCGACCGTCGTCCCCCGCCGGCGCGACCCGGTGCCGCCCGCCCACGTCCGGGTGCTGCCCAAGGAGACCGCCGTGCTGCGCCCAGCGGCGAACAAGCGGCGCCCGCGCCGCACCGATCCGGCCCGACGACCGCGCCGTCGCGCCAGCTAACAGAGGGAGACAGTCTCGGTGTCCCGGCCCGACGCCAGGAGCGTGCCGGGCGTGGCGCCCGTGAACTCGCCCGCCCGGGCGATGCAGGCGCCGTTGACGAACACCGACTCGATGCCGTCGGCCTCGGCGTACAGGCGCCAGGCGCCGCCGGGGAGGTCGGCGCGGGTGCGTTCCTTCCGGTAGCCCACCTGGCCGGGGTCGAAGACGACGAGGTCGGCGGCGAAGCCCTCGGCGATGCGGCCGCGGTCACGCAGGCCGTACAGGCGGGCGGGCACGTCGGAGAGCTGGTGCACCGCTTCCTCGACGGTGACGGCCTCGTGCTCGCGCACGCCGTGGGCCAGAAGGGCCGTCGAGTAGATGGCGCCGCACATCATGTCGACGTGGGCGCCGGCGTCGGAGCCGCCCACGACCGTGCGGGGGTCGCGCCAGACCTCGGCCCGGAGCTTCCAGTCTTCGGCCGTGGTCTGGAACGCCCCGGGCGACAGCCCGGTGCGCAGCTCGTCGGCGAGGACGATGTCGAGGAGGACGTCGAAGGGGTCGCCCCCGCCCTTGGCCTCGACCACCTCGGCCACCTTCTTGCCCTCGAAGGCCGCGTTCTGGGGGGCGAAGGTCTCCACCAGCTCCAGGCGTCCCCAGTTGGCCAGGCCCCGCAGGATGCCGGCCTCCTCCGACGACGCCCCCTCGGCCAACCTGCGCCGGGTCGACGGGTCAGCCAGCGCCTTCATGCGCTCGTCAGGAGGCAGGGCCATGACGGGCCGCCACCCGGGCAGGCCGTCGAACACGAACCCGGAAAGGAACGACAGGCGGATGCTCGTCGTGTGCGGGAGCGTCAGGGCCACGACCCGGGCTCCCTTCTCGGCGGCCACATCGGATGCCCGCAGCTGGGACAGGTGTCCCGTCGGGTTCATGGCCGACACCCCGAGCACGTTCCAGTTGACGGGACGGCCGCCGGCCAGCGAGACACGCGTCATCAGGTCGATCTCGTCGTCGTTGAACCCGTTGAGGCATCCGGCGAGGATCAGCTCCAGCGTCGTGCCCTCGACATCGCGCACGGCCGAGGCCAAGGCGACCAACTCGTCAGCCGAGGCCGCCCGCGAGGGCACGGGCTCGCCGTCGCCGTCGTTGTGGGTGGGCGCCTGGGAGGTGGAGAAGCCGAGGGCGCCGGCGGCGCACGCCTCGCGCACGAGGGCAGCCATGGCGTCGACTTGCTCGCCGGCTGCAGGCTCGTGGGCCGACTCCCCCATGACGGCGCGGCGCACCGACGAGTGACCGATGAGGAAGCCGGCGTTCACGGCGATGCGGCCGTCGAGGCGACGGCGCCAGTCGGCGAAGCCGTCCCAGTCCCACGACAGGCCAGCCTCCAGCGCGGCCAGCGGCATGCCCTCGACCCTGGCCATCATCCGCATGAGGTAGCCGGCGTGCTCGGGCCCGGCGGGCGCCAGCGTGAACCCGCAGTTGCCGCCGACGACGGTCGTGACGCCATGCAGTGGCGAGGGGCTGGCCGTCGGGTCCCAGAACAACTGGGCGTCGTAGTGGGTGTGGATGTCGACGAAGCCGGGCGCCACGACCAGGCCGGTGGCGTCGACCACATCGGACGCACCGTCGGCGGCCACTCCAGTGCCGATCCCGGTCACGCGGCCGCCGGTGACGGCCACGTCGGCGACACGGCCGGGTGCTCCGGTGCCGTCGACGACGAGGCCGCCCTTTATCAGGAGATCGGCCATCGGAACAGGGCCTCGGCGTTCTGATGGGTCAGCTTGGCGACGACGCCATCGGGCAGGTGCCCCAGGCGCCGGTGCAGCAGGTCCTGGGTGTCGGGCCACGTGGAGTCGGCGTGGGGGTAGTCGACCTCGACCATCACGTGGTCGGGACCGAAGCGTTCGAGGACGCCGTCGAGCGTGGACGGGTCGTCGATCGTGCAGAACCAGAAGTTGCGGGCGAGCACCTCGCTCGGCTCGAGGGCGTCGTGCCAGCCGCTGCTCTCCGTGCCGGACGCCGAGTGGTCGAGGACGTAGTCCACGCGGTCGGCGAGCATGTTCACCCAGCCGACGCCGCCTTCGGAGAGGGCGATCTTGATCGTGGGGAAGCGGGTGGAGACGCCCGACCACAGCCAGTCGGCGCACGCCAGTAGGGCGTTGGCCGGGAAGATCGTCGGGAAGAGCTCGAACGGCGGGTCGGGCGACGGCACGGGCGCCCAAGACGCCGACCCCGTGTGCAGACACAGCACCGTCTCGGTCTCGGCGCACGCCTCGAACACCGGGTCCCAGTGGCGGCTGTGCGGCGACGGCAGCCCCATCTGGGCCGGGAACTCCGGGAAGCTGAGGGCGCGGAACCCGCGAGCCGCGTTCGCGCGCACGTCGCCGGCGCAGACGGCGGGGTCGGCGAGCCACGGGATCTGCAGCGGGATGATGCGGCCGGGGTGGGAGCCGGCCCAGACGTCGTGATGCCAGTCGTTCCACGCCCGCACGCACGCCAACCCCAGTTCGGCATCTTTGGAGCGAGAGAACACCCCGCCGGCGAAGCCGGCGATCAACGAGGGGAAGCACAGAGAGGCGGCGATGCCGGCCGCGTCCATGTCGATGACGCGGGCGTCGATGTCCCAGCAGCCCTTGCGCATCTCGTCGAAGTTGGCCGGCTCCATCGACCACTCGTCCTTCGGGCGGCCGACCACGGCGTTGAGCCCGACATTGGGATAGAGGTCCCCCTCGTACTCCCACGCCTGCCGGCCGCCGTCGAGCTCGACGACCTTGGGGGCCCGCTCCTGCAGCGCCGTTGGCAGGCGGCCCTCGAACAGGTCGGGCGGCTCGATGAGGTGGTCGTCGACGGAGACCACCTTGTACGGCGGACTCACCGCTCGGTCTCCCACGCGAGGAGCAGGTGCTCGGCTTGGCGGATCCCCGGCGAGAACCGCGGCTTGGCCCCGGCCTGGAGTCGGTAGTCGGGGATGCGGGCGTGGAACTCCTCGAGGGCCACGCGCAGCTCCAGACGGGCCAGGTGGGCGCCCAGACAGAGGTGGTTGCCACCGCCGAAGGCGACGTGGCGGTTCGGGTCGCGGCCGAGGCGCACGCCGGGGTCGCCGAACTCGTCCTCGTCGAGGTTGGCGGCGCCGATCACCAGGGTGACGTTGTCGCCCGGGCGAAGGGTGACGCCCTGCATCTCGACCTCTTTGGCGACGGTGCGGGGCAGCACCATGACCGGCGTCTCCCACCGCAGGAGCTCCTCGACGGCGGCCGGGATGCGGCCGGGGTCGTCAACCAGCTGCCGGCGGAAATCGGGGTGGTTGGCCAGGTAGACGATCATGCAGTCGAGCGTGGCCGTCACCGTGTCGAGCCCCCCGAGCAGGAGCAGGTGGGCGATGCCCAACAGCTCGGTCTCGGTGAACTCACGGCCGTCGATGTGGCCATGGATGATCTCGGAGAACAGGCGGTCGTCGGGGTTTGCCCGCTTGTCGGCGATGGCAGCGCGGAAGTAGTCGCTGATCTGGCGCGCCGTCTGCTGACGGATGGCGGCGGCGCCGTCGAAGTCCAGGGGGTCGACGTCGGGCCGGATGGTGTCGTCCCGCCAGCGCAGGAACTGCGGGAGGTCGTCCATGGACAGGCCCATCAGGGCCAGGAAGATGCCCGACGGCAGCGGCGTGGCGAACTCCTCGTGGAAATCGCAGTGCCCCCTGTCGGCGAAGCCGTCGAGCAGCTGGCGCACGAGCGTGCGGACGTCGGGCTCCAGGCGCTCGATCTCGCGCGGCACGAAGCGAGGGTTGAGGAAGCGGCGGTACTGGGTGTGCTCGGGTGGGTCGACCTGCAGCGGGATCAGGGGCTGCTCGCCGATCGAAAGGGCGTCGCCCGCCGACGAGAAGTACTCGTGGTGACGCAGGGCCCAGCAGACGTCGTCGTAGCGGCTGATGTAGACCGAGCCCTGGCCGGCGAAGTCGGACCGGGCGACGGGGCAGCCCCGCCGCATGCGGTCGTACAGCGCCTGGGGCGCGTCGGCGACGGCATGGCCGAACAGCTCGGCGCCCGGGTCCATGGATGCCGGTGCCTCGGCGCTGTCGGCCGTCTCGGCGGTCGCGGCTGTGTCGGTCACGGCAACTCCTTCTGTTCGAGGCGCAGCCCGCCGGCGACGAAGTGCCAGACGGAAGCGGCCACCTCCTTGCTGTCACGGCCGAGGAGGGTGACCTCGGCCAGTCCGTCGAGCAGGACGGCGAAGACCAGCTCCGCCGCCCGGCTCACGTCGCTGGTATGGGCGACGCCCGTGTCGGTCGCCGCCGCGATCTGCTCCTGCAGCAGGTCGACGAGCGGCGCCAACGCCCCAGCCAACCCGACCGGCCGCTCGACGCTCAGGCGTCGGTATTCGCGGACGAGCACGTGGCTGTACCCGGGGGCGGCGCGGGCCAGCTTGAACAGGGCCCGCACGTAGCGCTCCAGCCGCTCGTCGGGCGCGGCACTGCGGTGGAGGGCGTCGCGGAGCATGGCGGCGCCGGTGCGGCTCTCCTCCTCGAGCAGGGCCAGCAGGAGGTCGTCCTTGCTCTCGAAGGACCGGTAGAAGCTCTTGAGTGAGACGCCGGCCCGGGCCGCCACCTCGACCACGGTGAACGAGGCGTCCTCGGCCTCGTTGGTGAGCTCGCGCACGGCGTCGAGCAGGCGCTCCAGGCGGGCCATCGACCGGGTGGCCGCCGGATCCAGCGAACGCCGCAGGGCCCGGTCACGCCACGCAACCGCAGCGTCGGTTGCCTCTGAGGAGAATGTCATTATCCAGCGAGGTTAGCGCCCTAGGCTGCCCTGTCATCACCTCGACAGCGCCGGCGACGGCAGAATCCCGGCGGTGACCGCGCCCGAAGTCGACGCCGACGACCGGACCAGGATCCTGCCGGCGGTCGCGCCGCTCCTCCCGCCGCGGCGGCGGTGGCCACGGCGGGTCGTGATGGCCGTGATCGTCGTGGCGATCGTCCTGATCGTCGCCGTCATCGGGGCGTACTTCTACGTGCGCGGAAAGCTGAACGAGATCCCGCGGATCGCCGTGTCGGGACTGGAGCCCGTGGGCGCGACGGCGCCGCAGAACATCCTGGTGGCCGGGTCCGACAGCCGGGCCAACGAGAGCGCGGCGGCGGCCGAGCACTTCGGCAGCGCGGCCGACGTCTCCGGCCAGCGCAGCGACAGCATCGTCCTCATCCACCTCGACCCCCGCACCGGCCAGGGCGCGCTGCTGTCGATCCCGCGCGACATGTTCGTGCCCATCGCCGGCACCGGAAGTTCCAACCGCATCAATGTGGCTTTCAACACCAGCCCGGGCCAGCTGGTGGCGACGATCAAGCAGGCGTTCGGCATCACCGTCAACCACTACGTCCAGGAGGACTTCGCCGGCCTCCAGGGATTGACCGACGCCGTCGGCGGCGTCTGCATGAACTTCCCCATGCCGGTGCGTGATTCGTCACCGACGGGAAAGGGGTCGGAGACGGGGCTGTCCATTCCGGCGGCCGGGCCCCACGTGCTGAACGGGGAGGAGGCCCTGGCCTTCGTCCGCAGCCGCTACTACCAGTACTTCGAGCACGGGTCCTGGCACCCCGAGGGCACCGGCGACATCGGACGCATCGAGCGCCAGCACGAGTTCGTGCGGGCGCTGGCGTCGAGGATGGTGCACTCGGCCCGCAATCCCTTCCGGGGAGCCAAGGTCCTGGGCAAGGCGGTGAAGACGGTGACGGTCGACAGCACCTTGTCGACGTCGGACATGATGCGCCTGGGCATCAAGCTGCGCTCGTTCCAGCCCGGCAACGTCCCCAGCTTCACCCTGCCCTACCGGGCTGTCGTCGGCTACCGGGGCTTCGGCGACGTCCTGCTGCCCGTCCCCGACCAGGACGCCCAGGTCATCGGGGCGTGGGCGAACTACGGCGCCCCCGGCAC
>CADDZP010000196.1 GCA_902812475.1 Actinomycetota bacterium
CTTCGAGGTAGTAGGGCGCGGCCTTCTTGGCCTTGCCGGCTCGCGCCCAGTGCGCCGCCAGGTCCGCCGCCGTCGCCCTCCCGGTCGACTCGAGGACCTCGGCTGCTCGCCGGTGCAGGCGAGCGCGCCCGGCCGGGCTCTGCTCCTCGTACACGGTCTCACGAACGAGATCGTGGGCGAAGGTGAACCCGGTGTCGGTCGCAGTCAGAAGGCGGGCCGACGCCGCTTCGGCGAGCAAGGCGTTGACGTCGCTGTCGCCCTGCGCGGCCATGCTCGCCAGGAGGGCGGCGTCCGGCGTTCCGGCCACGGCTGCCATCGCCAGCACCTCGCTGGCGGGCTGGGAGAGGTGGGCCAACCGGCGGGTCAACACCTGGCGGACGCCGCGCGGCACATCGATGGCCTCGGTGCCCCGCAGGGCATAGAGGCGCGCCACCTCGGTGACGAAGAACGGGTTTCCTCCGGTGCGGGTCTGCACGGCCGCCAGCAACTCGGGCGGAACGTCCGAGCCGACGACCGACTTCACGACCGCTGCCGTCCCCGTCCCGTCGAGTCCGGCGACAGGCAGACGCAGGACCGACGGGGGCAGGCCGGCCAAAGCGTTGGCGGACTCTTCGCTGATCTCGGTCGGGTCGTCACGTGCCGTCAGGATGAGCAGGACGGGCAGGCCCGGGAGGACCCCGACGACAAATCGGACCAGGGCCAGGGACGCGGCGTCCGCCCAGTGCACGTCCTCCAAGAGAATGGCGGTCGGGTGCTGCGCAGTCGCAGCCTCGAGAGCGTCGGCGACACCTGCGAAGAGCTCGGCGCGGCCCGCGCTGTCCCCGGCGATGAACACTCCGTCGGCGTCGGCGCCCACCAAGCCGCGAAGGACCTGACGCCACACCCAGTAGGACGGGGCCTCGCCGTCGGGACACCGGCCCCACGTGACCGTGCACCGCCGCTCCGCGGCCATCGCCGCGATGCCTTCGGCCAGGCGCGTCTTTCCGATGCCGGCCTCGCCGAGCAGGAGGGCCGATCGCCCGTGTCCCCGGCGGGCGTCGTCGAGCAGCTCGGCAAGTGTCGCCAGTTCGGGCTCGCGACCGACCAGCAGCGTCACGGCTTGAAGGTAACGCCCGCCAGCTCGGGCGGCACCCGGTGTGTCGTGCACGTCAGGTCGACCGCGCCCTGCTTGATGACGCCGTCGGTGGCGTCGCACGGCGCGAGCGGGGCCCGGGGAACGCGAAAGGACACGGGCAGGCGCAGCCCACCGAAGGACAGCGAACCGTTGGTCATCTGCACGGTGGCGGCCACGTCGACACCGGCTGTCCCGACCCGCACCCGGCCGGGACTGAACATGATCCGGGTGCCCGCCAGGCGGGAGATCTCGGTGTCGGTCAGCTCGACCGTCGCCGTCCCCGTGCCCAGGCCGGTGAGGGCGACTTGGCGATCGTTGATCAGGCGGTTGCGGTCGACGTGGACGTCGTGAAGATCGACGGAAACGAAGGCGAACGTGACTCGCCCGGCCGTCACCGGGCTGACGCGGACCTTGAACTCCTGCACCTGGCCGGCGACGAGCAGCCGCCCGGTGAAGGGGAACGACGTGATGGACGCGGTGACGGACGTGGCGCTGGGCACGGCGCGGCGGGCCCGGGCGCGGACTTGGGACGTGGCGTAGGCCTTGGCGACGAAGTCGCCGACGACCAGCAAGACGACGACGATCGCCAGCGCGAGCAACAGGCGGCGCACCGGTAGCGCTTACCCGCGCGGGAGACCCAAGACCCGCTGGGCGACGATGTTCTTGTTGACCTGGGTGGTGCCGCCGGCGATCGACAGGGCGCGCACGTACACCCGGTCGCGGCCCCAGCGGCCCGTGTTGGCGGCGGGACCGAGGAGCTGGCCCGCCACCTCGGCGATGTGGCTCTCGCACTGGCTCCACACCAGCTTGGCCAGGCTCGTCTCCGGCCCGGCCGGCCGACCGTGCAGCAGTCCGGACACGGCCCGGTCGCTCAGGAGCTTGAGGTACTCGCCCTCGAGGTAGACGCGGGCAAGGCTCTGGCGCAGCACCGGATCGTCCGCCGCCACTCGGCCCCCTCGGTGGGTCGTACGGGCCAGCGCCAGCAGCTCGGCGACCTTCTTCCGCACGCCGAGATGCAGGCTGGCCACGCCGCCCCGCTCGTAGGTGAGCGTCGTCATCGCCACCCGCCAACCCTCGTTTTCGGGCCCGAGCAGCGCGGACCGCGGGACGCGCACGTCGGTGAAGAAGATCTCGCTGAACTCGTTCTCGCCTGTGATCGTCGTCAGCGGACAGGTCTCGATGCCGGGCAGGCCCATGTCGACGAGGAGGCACGAGATGCCCCTGTGCTTGGGCGCCTCCGGATCGGTGCGCACCAGCAGCTCGCACCAGTGGGCGATGGTACCGAAGGTGTTCCACACCTTCTCGCCGTTGACGACGTAGTCGGCGCCGTCGGCGACGGCCCGGGTGGAGAGCGACGCCAGGTCCGACCCGGCGTCGGGCTCGGAGAACCCCTGGCACCAGATCTCGTCACCGCGTCGCATGGGCGGCAGGAAACGACGCTTCTGCTCCTCGGTGCCGTGCTCCATGATCGACGGGGCGATGTTCGCGATGCCGATGACATTGAGCGTCCCTGGTGCGCCGGCCCGGTGGAGCTCCTCGGCGTACACCACCTGCTCCATGACCCCGGCGCCCCGCCCGCCGTACTCGGCGGGCCAGGCGATGGCGGCATAGCCGGCGTCGGCCAGCGTGCGGTTCCATTCGCGCATCCGCTCGAGCGCGTCGGGCGAGTCGACGATGCCCATGACGGCGTCCGACGCGCCGAACCGGTCGGCGTCGTAGTGCTCCTCGAGCCAGGCCCGGAACTCGGCGCGGAAGGACTCCGCTTCGGCCGGGTAGTCGAAGTTCATCGGCTACCGCCGCCAATGGTGTCGCCCGCGGCGACGCTCGGTCCCGAGCGACCGCCGTCGAGCTTCGCTTGCCGGCGGTCGCTCACCGCGCCTTGAGCTCGCCCATCATGTGCACCTGAGCGAGGGTCTCGCCCATGTACGACGGCCCCTCGGCCGTCGGCACGAACCAGCCGGTCGGGCACATGGTGAGCACCTCGACGAGGGAGAAGCCCTTGGCCGCCCGCTGTGTCTCGAAGGCCTTGCGCATCATGCGCTTGGTCCGGGCCACCGCTCCTGCGCTCTGCACCGACCCACGGCCCACGTAGGCGGCCCCTTCGAGCCGGGCGATCAGGTCGCCGATCACGATGGGGTAGCCGTGGTAGTCGGCGTCGCGGCCCTCGAGGCTCGTCTTGGTGCGCTGGCCGATGACGCTCGTTGCCGTCATGTGGCCGCCCGTCTCACCGAACACGCCGTTGTTCAGGAGCACGCACGTCACGTTCTCGCCCCGCGCCGCCGTGTGCAGCACTTCCTGCAGGCCCTCGTTGACCATGTCGCCGTCGCCCTGCAGGGTGAACACCGTCTTGTCGGGCAGCATGCGCTTGACGCCGGTCGCCACGGACGGAGCGCGCCCGTGCAGAGCCTGCACCAGGTCGACGTCGAGCGTGCGGGAGAAGACCGTGTAGCAGCCGATGCCGACGACGCCCACGGTGGACGCCGCCATGCCCAGCTCGGCGATCGTCTCGAGCAGGATTCGGAGGGCGACCGGCTCACCGCAGCCCGGGCAGAGGTCGTGCTCGCCGCTCTGCAGCAGCAGCGGCAGCTTGTCGCCGACGCGATGCAGCACCGGCTCGTTCACGCGGCCACCCCCACGGCGTTCTCTATGCGGCCGGCGATGACCTCGACGTCGAGCAGGGCGCCCACGCCGAAGCCCGAGCTGTCGGTGGAGATGCCGCCGATCGACGACACCGGAGCGGCGCCGAGGACGGCGAGGCGCACGTCGTCGACCATCTGGCCGGCGTTGATCTCGAATACGAGCACGCTGCGCTTGCCCGTGGCGGCCTCGGCCACGGCCTCGGTGGGGAAGGGCCACAGCGTGATGGGGCGCACATACCCGACGCGCAGGCCCCGCTCGCGCAGCACGCGGACGGCATAGCGGACGAACTTGGCCGGTGTCCCGAAGGCGACGACGAGGTGCTCGGCGTCGTCGACGAAGCCCGTCTCTGCCCGGGCCTCGCCGGCGGCGATGCGGGCCAGCTTGTCGGCGACCGCCTGCATGTGAGCCTCCATGCCGGGACCGGGTGTGTTGCGTTTGCCGATGCCGAGGGGAGAGATGATGCGCGACTGGCCCGTCCCGCTCATCGTCCCGTCGGCGGCCCAGTCCTTGGGCGCCACGGGCCCGAAGTCGATCGGGGCCACGTCGACGGCCTCGGCTGTATGGGCCAGGAGGTAGTCGCCCTGCACCAGCACCGGGTTGCGCCACACGTCGGCCAAGTGGAAGGCGAGCTGCGTCAGCTCGACCGCTTCGGTGATGTCCATGGGTGCCAGCACGATGTGGCGGTAGTCGCCGTGACCGCCGCCCCGCGTCGACTGGAAGTAGTCACCCTGGCCCCTCGCCATGTTGAAGGCGACGAGTGGGAGCTCCGCCAACGTGATCTCGGAGAACGACTCCTGCATGAGGGAGAGGCCCTGGCCTGTGGAGCCGGTGGCGGCGCGGGCGCCGGTGGCCAGCGCCCCCCACGCCATGCCGACGGCCTCCAGCTCGCTCTCGGCGTTGACGCAGACGCCCCCGACCGCCGGGAGTTTCTTGGCGAAGTTCTCGAGCACCTCTGTGAACGGCGTCATCGGGTAGCCGGCGAAGAACCGGCAGCCGGCGGCGATGGCGGCGTCGGCGATGGCCTCCGATCCCTCCACCAGGCGCTTGCTCATCGTCGCTCGACCGCCACTTCGATCGGGCGGTCGTACTTGAAGACTTCGAAGCAGAAGTCGGGGCACACGTCGAGGCAGGCCCGACAGCCCGTGCAGCCGGCCAGGAGCTCGGGATAGCGGTAGCCGGTCTGGTTGACGTCGGTCGACATGACCAGCACCTCGGGCGGGCAGGCGGGGATGCACAGGTCGCATCCCTTGCACGCTTCGGTGTCGATCCGCACCGTTCCCCGGACGAGCACCGTTTCGCTCACGCCGGCACCGTGGGCCACGCCGGTGCGGCCAGGGCGTCGACGAGCTCGGCACCGGTCCGCAGGGCGGCGGCGTTGGCCTCGGCGTGGTGACGGCGGTACGAAGGCAGCGACTCCTCCATGGCGGCGACGGCCGAGTCGAGCGCCACCAGCCCGGTCAGGGCGACGTAGGCGCCGACGGCCACCATCGACACCGCCATCGGGTTGTCCAGCTTCTCGGTCGCGACCCGCGTCGCCGGAACCTCGTACACGCGGTCGGCATCGACGCGGTCGTCGAACAGCGACGAGTTGACGACCACTACGGCGTCGGACACGAGCCGGGCGCGAACTGCTTCCCACGACAGGGGGTGCAGCACGATGGCCGACCAAGCGCGGGAGATGATCGGGGGCGCCTGGACGGGACCATCGGCGACGACGACCGTGGCGTCGGAGCTCCCTCCGCGCATGACCCCGGAATAGACGCCGAACAGGAGCACGTCCCTGCCTTCGAGGACCGCCGCCCGGGCGATGACCTCCGCCGCCAACTGCACGCCCTGACCGCCGATGCCAGTGAGAAGCGCCTCCCGTTCCGTCGTCTGGCCCATTCGGTAGGAGAGCGTAGGCGGCAGCACCCGTTTCATCACCCGAGTACGCGATGGCACTACGACGGCGTATGCTCCACTCAGGCCACGACGCGTCACGGAGGCTCAGCTGTGGGGCCCAACCCGGATACCCCTGTTCTCATCGTCGACGACGAAGAGGACATGCGAGCGTTGCTGCGTTCCACGATCGAGATCGCCAACGAGGGTCTGCGTGTCGCCGGCGAAGCAGTCGACGGCGACGACGCCGTCGCCCAGTGGCGCGAGAAGCGGCCGCAGATCGTCGTCCTCGACCAGCGCATGCCGGGTGCCACCGGCCTGGAGGTGGCGGAGCGCATCCTGGCCGAGCACCCCGAGCAGGCGATCATCCTGTTCAGCGCCTACCTCGATCCGGACATCCTGGACCGAGCTGCCGAACTCGGCATACGGGCCTGCATCTCCAAGCGCGAGATATCCCGCGTTCCCGAAGCGCTCTGGCAGTACGCTCCCAAGCCATAGGGCGACGAAGCGCTGCGCTCCTGGCCGCGGTCGTGGCTGTCGTGTGCTCGGCCGCGGTCATCGGCGTCCAGTGGGCGCACTGGCTCGACGCCGACAGCGCGACCGCTCGTTTCCGGCGCGCCTCTGACCAGGTCACCGCGACGGTGGCACGGGGACTTGCTGCGCCGGTGTACATGGGCCGCGTCAACGGGCTGCTGGACGGACGTCGCGACCTCGACAGCACCGGCCTGGCCAGGTTGGCGGGCACCCTGCCGACCAACGGGCTGATCTCCGGGCTGGCCCTCACCAACGCTGCCGGAGACAACGCCATCGTCACGGCATCGCTGCCGGTCACGGAGCCCGGGCTGCCCGTCGGGCGCGACCTCGGGGGCGTGCCCAACGTTCGCCGCGCTCTCGACCTCGCCCGCGACGACGGCGACCCCGCCGTCGCCGAGCCACACACCGGCGACTTCCCCACGGACGAGGCCGTGCTCGTCT
>CADDZP010000197.1 GCA_902812475.1 Actinomycetota bacterium
ACCGTCACCGCCGTCGACCGTCGCGACGACGGCGGTGACGGTGTCGTCGTCGGCACCTCCGTCGTCGGCGGCGGAGCGTCGGGCTGCACACCGTCGTCCCCAGCGGGCAGCGACGTCGACGGCCCCCGCGTCGCCACCGCCAGCACGCCGGACGGCGAGCTGCCGGACGAAACCGAGACCGGCCCCGAGTTCATCAATGCCAGTGCGGGACCGCCCGCCATCGCCGCGCACAGCGCGACGGGGACGGCAAGACGCGCCTTTCTGAACCCGCGTGTCGTCAGGACTCCGCCTCTCCTGCAAAACGCCGGGGCCGCCCGCCCTCCGCTCCCTGTTTGGAAGCGCTCCCAGCGACGTCTCAGATTGGAACGACGGCGAACCTAGAAAAGCCCGGCTGTGGAATGCAAACTCCGGCAAACCGGACTTTTCCACAGGTTCAAGACAGCTGGAAGACGGCCTCGGTGTTTGCCCAGGTCGCGCCCTCCACGACGTTTGTGGACAGTCCCTTGGCAACCGCGACTGCCTGGCCCACCACTGTGACCCACGCCGGGCGGTTCGGCTGTCCGCGATGCGGCACCGGCGCGAGATACGGCGCATCGGTTTCGACCAGCAGACGGTCGATCGGGCACATGGCGGCGGCGGCGCGCACGTCGTCGGCGCCTTTGAAGGTGACGATGCCGCTGAAGGAGAGGTAGGCGCCCAGGTCGAGGGCGCGGCGCGCCTCATCGGGCCCGCCCGTGAAGCAGTGGAACACGGTGCGCTCGGGAACGCCCTCGGTGTCGAGCACCCGGAACGTGTCGTCCCACGCCTCCCGTGTGTGGATCACCAGAGCGAGACCCTCCGTGAGCGCGAAGGCGATCTGCTCGGCGAACACCCGCCGTTGCACCTCTCTCGGCGAGTGGTCGTAGTGGTAGTCGAGGCCACACTCACCCACGGCGACGACCTTCCGGTCGCCGAGAAGCGGCACGAGGCCGTCGACGCCCTGGGTGGCGTCGTGCGGATGGACTCCTGCGGTCGCCCACACGTTGGGCAGGCGGTGCGCGACCTCAACGGCCTTGCGCGACTCCTCGATGTCGGTGCCGATCGTGATCACGCGCTCGACGCCCTCGGCGCGCGCCTCATCGACGGCGGCCTCGCCGACGCCGTCGTACTGGACATGGCAGTGGGAGTCGACCCAGGGCATGCGAGGGCGCGAGCAGTCAGGCCGCTTGCTTGCGCGGGAACAGCGGCGGCCCCTTCTCGACGGCGAGGCCGCCGGGGTACCCGCCCCAGCGTGCTGCGTCCGGCAACCGCTCCTCGGCGACCGACCCCGACATCCCGATGCGCCGCCAGATCTCCTGGCAGGTGCGGGGCATGGCCGGAACGGCGAGCACGGACACGATGCGGAGCGCCTCCAGGGCGTCGCCCATCACGGCGTCGACATCGGGACCGGGCTCGGCCTTCCAGGGCTCGTTGGCTTCGAGGTAGGCGTTCGTCTCGTGGACGAGGCGCCAGGTCGCCTCGAGGGCCTCGTGTGGCGCCACGCGGTCCCACGCGCTGGCGGTGGCGTCGTACACGTCGGCGGCCAGGGCCTGAAGCGGACTCCCCTCCTGGGGTGCCGGGCCGACCCCGTTGCACTTTCGGGCGACGACAGTCGCCACCCGCGACAGGAGGTTGCCGAGGTTGTTGGCCAGGTCGGCGTTGTAACGGGCGACGATCCCCTCCCACGAGAAGTCGCCGTCCTGGCCGAATGTCGTGTCCCGGAGGAAGTGGTAGCGGACGGGGTCGACGCCGAACTCGTCGACCAGCTCGGACGGGGCGATCTGGTTGGCGCGCGTCTTGGACATCTTCTGGCCACTCACCAGCAGCCACCCGTGGGCGTACACGCACGTCGGCGGCTCCAGGCCGGCCGCCATCAGCATGGCCGGCCAGTACACGGCGTGGAACCGGAGGATGTCCTTGCCCACGAGGTGATAGTCGACCGGCCACCAGCGATCGAAGCGCTCCTCGTCGTCGGCGTAGCCGACGGCGGTGATGTAGTTGGGGAGGGCCTCGAACCAGACCCACGCCACCTGCGCCTCGTCCCACGGCAGCGGTACGCCCCAGTCGAAGTGGCTGCGGCTCATCGAGAAGTCCTGGAGGCCGCCTTTGATGAACCCGAGCACCTCGTTGAGCCGCGTCTGCGGCCGCACGGCCTCGGGGTGTTGGTCGTACCACTCGAGCAGGCGGTCCTGGTAACGGGAAAGCTTGAAGAACCAGTTCTCCTCGCGCACGAGCTCGACGGGACGACCGTGGATCGGGCAACAGCCCTCCACCAGCTCGTCCTCGGTGTAATACGCCTCACAGGCCACGCAGTACAGGCCTTCGTACGTCCCCTTCTCGATGTCGCCGTTGTCGTAGATCGCCTGCATGAACTTCTGCACCGCCCGGTAGTGACGGGGCTCGGTGGTGCGGATGAAGTCGTCGTAGGCGATGTCGAGGAGGTCGGCCGCCTCCCGGAAACGCACGCTGAAACGGTCGGCCAACTCCTGGGGCGAGATCCCGAGGGCGTCGGCCGCCTGCTTCTGCTTGAGCCCGTGCTCGTCGGTGCCCGTCAGGTAGAAGACGTCGTCGCCGAGCAGCCTGTGCCAGCGGGTGACAGCGTCGCCGACGACGCTTGTGTAGGCATGGCCGATGTGGGGCGCGTCGTTGACGTAATAGATCGGCGTTGTGACGTAGAACTTCCCCACGGGTCGTACAGTACCGACGAGTCGAATGAAATCCGCCGGCCTACCCCGCAGGATCGACCACCTCGGACGCATCGTCATCCCGGCCGAGCTTCGCCGGCTCCTCGACATCAACGAAGGCGACTACATCCACTTCTCGACCGAGGACGGCAGGGTCGTGATCGAGAAGCTGGAGGAGCGTTGCACGTTCTGTGGGGCGGCGTCCGACCTCAGCCCGTTCCGCTCGAAGCTGGTGTGCGCCGGCTGCAGGAGCGAGCTCGCCAACAGCCCTACAGGCGCGTAGCGATCTCGTAGACCTTCCGCTTCGGCACGCGCAGCTCCTTGGCCACGTCGGCGGTCGCCGACTTCTTGTCGTGGCCGGCAGCGAGGCGGGCGCGCAGGGCGTCGGTGACCTCCTCGGTCGACGCCTCGCCCGGCGGTGGCGCGCCGCCGAGGACGACGACGTACTCGCCTCGGGGCTCCGTGGACGCCACGTGCTCGACGGCGTCGGCCAGCGTCCCTCGCCACACCTCCTCGTGGACCTTGGTCAGCTCGCGGGCGATGACGACGGGTCGTTCGCCTCCCAACGCCGACGCCAACTCGGCGATCGTCTCGCGCACACGGTGGGGCGCCTCGTAGAGCAGCGCCGTGCGCTGTTCAGTACCCAAGGCCTCGATGCGCTCGCTGCGACCCGACCCGCGCCTCGGTAAGAAACCCTCGAAGACGAAGCGGCCGGTCGGCAGGCCGCTGACGACCAACGCCGTGATGGCCGCCGAGGGACCAGGCACGACCTCGACGTCGAAGCCCGCCCCAGCCGCCGCCCGAACCAGCCGTTCGCCGGGATCGGAGATGCTGGGCATCCCCGCGTCGCTCACGACCGCCACCCGCTCGCCGCGGTCGAGCCGGGCCAGCACGGCGCGGGTCTGGCGGGCTTCGCTGTGGTCGTTGACCGTGATGAGCGCCGGCGACGGCACGCCGGCGTGGGTCAGGAGCTTGCGCGTCCGGCGGGTGTCCTCACACGCGATGGCGTCGACACCGGCCAAGGCCTCGACGGCTCGCGGCGAGAGGTCACCCAGGTTCCCGATCGGCGTGGCGACGACGACGAGGGCGCCGGACACCGACTACTCCTTGATCTCGAGCTGATCGCCGACCTCGAGGTGCCAGCGTTCGAACGCACCTGCCTGTGCTTCGATCACGACCGGTGCCCGCCAGGACGGCCGCGTCATCCGCAACGGCTTGAGGCACATGGTCCGGCGCACTATGAGCTCTCGGTCGCAGAAGGCGACGTCGAGCTCGAAGCGCATGCCGAAGCTGTGCACGCCGAGGCGGACCGGTGACAGCAGAAGGGCGCCGTCGATGCCATCTCGTCCGACCAGACCTTTGCGCCGCGATTTGCGGGAGTCGGCGACCTCCAGCGTCGCCAGCACCTCACCCTCTCGCAACAACCAGGCCACTACACGTTGAACCGGATCTCGAGGACGTCGCCGTCCTGGACCTCGTAGTCCTTCCCTTCGACCCGGAGCTTGCCCGTCTCCTTGGCCTTCTGCCACGAGCCCACCTCGACGAGCTCCTCGTAGCTGATGACCTCCGCACGGATGAAGCCCCGCTGGAGATCGGAATGGATCACGCCCGCAGCCTCGGGCGCCTTGGCGCCGGCCCGGAACGTCCACGCTCGCGACTCCTTGTCGCCCGTCGTGAGGAACGTGCGCCGGCCGAGCAGGTGATAGGCAGCCCGGGCCACGCGCGGCAGCGCGCCCTCACCGAGCCCCAGCCCGTCGAGCAGCTCGGCACGTTCTTCGGGCGGGAGCTGAGCGGCCTCGGCCTCCAGCTGCACGCTCACACCCAATACCTCGGCGGCGTCGCCGAACTCGGCCTGCACCGGGGCCACCAGCTCGTCGAGCTCGCCGAGCTGGCCTTCGCCGGCGTTGACCACGGCGAGCACCGGCTTGTTGGTCAATAGGAAGAACGGGCGCAGCGTCGCCCGCTCGTCGGCGCTGAGCGACGACCGATAGACGGGCACGCCGGCCTCGAGCTCGGCCAACGCCTTCTCCATCACTGCCACCTCGCCGGCCAGCGACCTGTCGCCCTTGGCTGCCTTCCGGCGCCTGTCGAGTTGCGACTCGAGCGACGCCACGTCGGCCAGCACCAGCTCGAGCTCGAGCGTGTGCAGGTGGGCCAGAGGGTCGTTGTCGCCGACCACGTTGGGGTCCTCGAAGGCGCGCAGCACCAGCACCATGGCGTCGACCTCACGGATGCCGCCGAGGAAACGGTTGCCCAGTCCCTCGCCGGTGGCCGAGCCGGCCACCAAGGCGGCGATGTCGACGAACTCGGCGGTGGCGTGCACCAGCTTCTTGGAGTGACTGAGCTCGCCCAGCACCTCGACGCGCGGGTCCGGGACCTCGGCCACGCCGATGTTGGTCTCGGTCGTCGAGAACGGATGGGCGGCGACGGTGGCGTCGCCACCGGTGAGGGCGTTGAACAGCGACGACTTCCCGGCATTGGGAAGCCCGACGATGCTCAGGCGCTCCACGAGGCGAGGTTAACGGCCTCCGGTAGCCTGCCTGGCATGTCGAAGCGCACGGCGAAGCGGAAGGCTCGGTCCCGCCGCAAGAAGGCCAATCACGGCAAGCGGCCGAACGTCGGCCGGCGCTGACCGCGGCCAGTCTTCGGCGCTGACCGCTCCCGCACTGCCGATGCTCGACCACGTCTTCATGGACGCCATCGGCGCCCTCCGCGACGCTTTCGAGGGCGCCCTGCTGGAGCGCCATGCCCAGGAGGAGCGCCTGCAGGTCGACGTCCTGTTGGGAGACGTCACCTGGGAGACCTCCTACAGCCTTCCAGGTGAAGGCGTGCCGCCGCGGGTCGTCGCCGAGATCACGCTCGACTGGCCGACGTGGAGCCAGACGGCGTACCGCTCGTGGACCATCGGCGAGGGCTTCGACGAGCCGCCCGAGATCGACGTCGAGGTCGTGCTGCGCGTCCAGCGTCTGGTCGGGCTGCCCGAGCCGGGCGCCGTCGTCGGCACGCTTCCTGACGCGGGCCCCACCCTGGGCGACGAGGCGCTCCAGCGGTCGGCGCCCACCGTCGAGCATCAGTTCGACCACGAGCTGCAGCGGACGGAGGCGGCCATCGAGGTCTCCTACGAGGGCATCTACATGCTGAGCGAGGCCGCGCTGGCTGACCAGGCGGCCATGGCCGCCGACTTCGGCGCCCTGGGCGGCTGGATCGCGTCGTCGTTGGTCAAGCTCGGCGACCTCAAGCTCGAGTTCCGCCCGCCCGACGACCTCGGCTGACGGCGCGGCGTCTACCCCGCCGGAAGGACGGCCCGCTTCACGGCTCGCACCACGGTGTGGTCCTCGCGTCGGACGACGTCGACGATGTCGACAAGCGTGCTGACGAGAAAGAGGCCCCGACCCTGGTCGGCGTTGGGATCGGGCATGTCGACCGGCTGCTGCCAATCGAAGCCCTGGCCGTCGTCGGTCACCTCGACGACGATGGCGTCGTCCTCGCCCCACGCCCGCACCGACAGCGCGCCCGGCTCGCCGCTTCCGAATCGCACCGCGTTGGTGGACAGCTCCGACACGGTGAGCAACAGGTCTTCGGCGTCGCTCGCCTCGACATCGAGCGCCTCGAGCCAGTCGCCGAACAGGTGGCGGGCAAGGGGGACGGTGACAGCGTTGGGCGAGAACTGATACTCGAACGGGGCCGTCTGGTGCCGGTGGCCCTGGGCCGGCGTGCGTCGCCGCAGCACCAGTGCGAGCGAGTCGTCGCTGCGCATGGCGCCCGACAGGGCCCGCTCGACGAGGGCGCGGGCCAGCGGACCGGCGGGGTAGCCGGCGGCGTCGCTGGCCGCGGCGGCGAGGGCGTCGAGCCCGTCGAGGATGTCCTTGGTCGCTTCGACGAGCCCGTCGGTGTACAGGAC
>CADDZP010000198.1 GCA_902812475.1 Actinomycetota bacterium
GGCGGAGTGCCCGACGGGGGCCGAGACCTCCGCATCGAGGTTGCCGACACGACCAGCCCGACGACCGTCGTGCTCGTCGGCGAGGTCGATTTGGTGACCGCCCCGCGGGTGCGAGAAGCGCTCATTGCCATCGCCAACAGCGGCGAGACCAAGGTGGTCGTCGACATGACCAACGTGACGTTCATGGACTCGGTCGGGCTGTCCGCCCTGGTCGGCCCGCTCAAGCGCTTCCGCACCAAGAACGGCCAGATCGTCCTGCGCTCACCGACGCCCAGCGTCCGCAAGGTCTTCGAGATCACGGGCCTGACCCGGGTGTTCCGGATCGAATAAGGAAACCGCCAATCCGGTCAGCGAGGCGGTCGAGGCATGCCGAGCCCGGTGGTCACGATGATCTCCCGCTGCACCTCGTTGACCCCGCCGCCGAATGTCCCGACGACCGAGGAGCGGTACTCGCGCTCGAGCAGGCCGGCGAGGACGGCGCCGGGCGAACCCTCGCGGACAGAGCCGGCCGCGCCCACCACCTCGAGGAGAAGGCGAGCCGTCTCCTGACGGAGCTCGGTGCCGTAGACCTTCATCGCAGATGCGTCGGCCGGATTCAGCCCGCCCCGTTCCTGTTCCCACGCCACCCGCCAGTTGAACAGCTCGGCCACCTCGGCCTTGGCCCGCACGCGCGCCAGGTTGGCGCGTACCCAGTCGACGTCGATGACGCGCTCTCCGTCTGCGAGCCGGGTCTCCTGCGCCCAGGCCAGCACGGCGTCCAGCGACCGGAAGATGCGCCCCGACGGGCCCAGGGCCACGCGCTCGAAGTTGAGCTGGGTGGTGATCATCTTCCAACCGGCGTTCTCTTCTCCGACGCGCATCGACGTCGGCACGCGCACGTCCTCGTAGTACGTGGCGCTCGTGAACCCCCCGGCCAGCGTGCTGATCGGCGTCCACTTGAAGCCCGGTTGGTTGGTGTCGACGATCAGGATGGAGATTCCCTTGTGCTTCGGCGCCCTCGCGTCGGTGCGGCACGCCAGCCAGACGAAATCGGCGGCGTGCCCTCCACTGGTGAAGATCTTCTGACCGTTCACGACGTACTCGTCGCCGTCGCGCACAGCGCTCGTGCGCAGCGAGGCCAGGTCGGTGCCCGCGCCCGGCTCGGTGTAGCCGATGGCGAAATGGATCTCGCCTGACAGGATGCCGGGGAGGAAGCGTTCCTTCTGCTCGGGCGTGCCGAACTGGGCGATCGTCGGACCGACCGTGTTGAGCGTGACGAGGGGGATGGGTGCGCCGGCCCGACCCGCCTCCTCCAGGAAGATCAGCTGCTCGATCGGGCCACGGCCCTGGCCGCCGTACTCCCGCGGCCAGCCGACGGCGAGCCACCCGTCCTTGCCCATCTGGCGGATGGTCGCCTTCCAGCCCGGGCCCATCGCTTCGTCATCGAGATCGGTCTCGGCCGCCTCCCGCACGAGGTCGGCGAAGTACACGCGCAACTCGTCGCGCAGTGCCTCCTGCTCGGGGGTGAGGTCGAGGAACACCGGGGGCGCAGCGTAGGGCGCACGGTTACTGTCCGCTGGTGTCCTCAGCGGAGAGCCCGATCGGACGGGCCGTGCAGAAGGTGGCGGGGACCAGGGCCTTCGCCACCGTCGGATCGAAGCTCTTCCCGCCTCTCGACCGCGCCGTGAACCGTCTGACCGGCGGCCGCGTGGTGCTCAGCGCCGGCCTCGTCCCCAGCCTGGTGTTGACGTCGACGGGACGACAGACGGGCCAGCGCCGGGAGACGCCGCTGGCGACGCTCCCCGTCGAAGGCGGCTTCCTCGTCGTCGGCAGCAACTTCGGCAAGGAGCACCACCCGGCCTGGACGGCCAACCTCATCGCCAACCCCGACGCCGCCGTCACGTTCAAGGGCGAGCGCATCCCGGTGCGGGCCCGCCTCCTCGACGACGAGGAGAAGGAGCAGGTCTGGCCGCAGCTCCTGCGCATCTGGCCGACCTATGACCGCTACGTCGAGCGCAGCGGCCGCAACCTCCGCGTCTTCAAGCTGGAACGAGGCCCTCAGTCCTCGTAGACAGGCGCCCGCTTCTCCTTGCGGGCGCGCACGGCCTCCTCGAAGTTCTCGGTCGTGAGGCGCACGTACAGCTGGCCGATGCCTTCGTGGTCCATGTGGGCGGTCAGACTGCTGGCATCGAGACTGGCCCACAGCATGCGCTTGGTGACCTCGATGCCCACGCGGCTGTAGCCGATGATGCGCTCGGCGACGCCGTAGCACGCGTCGAGGAGCGCGTCGCCGGGCACGACCGAAGAGACGAGCCCGATGCGCTCGGCTTCGTGGGCGTCGACGTCCCGGCCGGTGAGCATGATGTCGAACGCCCGTGACGACCCGATCGCCCGCGGCAGCAGATAGGAGATGCCCAGCTCGCTGGCCGTCAGGCCGTTGTTGATGCCGGCCGCCCGGAACAGCGCCCGCTCCGACGCCAGCCGGACGTCGGCGGCGAGGCTCAGGCAGAAGCCGCCGCCGATCGCCGGCCCGTTGACGGCGGCGACAACCGGTTGGTGCATCTTGCGGAGGGCGAGCACGACGTCATCGAGCACCTCGAGGGCGCGCCGGGCGATCGACGTCAACGTCAGCCCGTCGACGTTGGGCAGCGTGCCGGGATCCTCCAGGTCGGCGCCCGAGCAGAAGCCGTCGCCGGCGCCCGTCAGGACCACGACGCGCGTGTCGTTGTCGAGGCTCACCCGCTCGATCGTCTCCCGCAGCGGGATCATCACGTCGAAGGCCATGGCGTTCATGCGCTCCGGTCTGTTGAGCGTGATCAGGCAGACGTGCGGCCTCGGCTTGTCGACGAGCACATAGGGCATTCCGGCATTGTGCCGTGGTCGCCGACAATTTCCGGTCCGGCGCGAGGACCGCGCCTATGGTGACGGCCAAGATTCGCCAGGCAAAGAAGGTGCAGGAATGGCAGCAGGGACGGTCAAGTGGTTCAACGCCACGAAGGGATTCGGCTTCATCAAGCCTGACGACGGCGGGCAGGACCTCTTCGTGCACCAGAGCGAGATTCAGATGCAGGGCTATCGCCAGCTCGACGAAGGCCAGCGGGTCGAGTTCGAGGTCGGCGAAGGCAAGAAGGGTCCGCAAGCCACGGCCGTCCGCCCCGTCTAGCTAGGAAGCGCCGGCGGTCTCCGCGACCTGGTCGGCGAACTGCTGGGCCACCTCGGCGTACTCGGTCACCATGTCGAGGACGACCTGGCGGGCTGGACGCACGCGGTCGAGCTGACCGACGACCTGGCCGACGAAGTAGTTGGCGAGTTGCTGAGCGCCCGAGCCTTCCTTCGTCGCGGAGCGGTTGATACGCAGCTGGGCCTCGGCGATCAGCGCCGTCTGCAGCGGCATCTGCAGCGGAGGCGGTGCGTCGGCCCGTTCCCACTCCTCGGTCCACGCGCTGCGCAGCATGCGCGCCGGCTTGCCCGTCAGGGAGCGTGAACGGACGGTGTCCTTCGACGTCGCCGCCAGGAACTTCTCCTTCACGGCCGGCTGCGTCTCCGCTTCCTCAGTGGTGAGCCACACCGATCCGCACCAGACGCCCTCGGCGCCCAACGCCATTGCCGCCGCGATCTGCCGTCCGGTGGCGATGCCCCCGGCGGCCAGGACGGGCGTGGGCTTGACGGCCTCGACGACCTCGGGCACGAGCACCATCGTGGCGATCTCACCGGTGTGCCCGCCCGCCTCGGTGCCCTGGGCGACGATGACGTCGACACCCGCGGCGTTGTGCCGCTCGGCGTGCGTCCTGGTCCCGGCGAGCGCCGCCACGAGGACGTCGTTGCCGTGGGCCCGCTCGATCAGGGCCGGCGGCGGGGGCCCGAGGGCGCTGGCGATCAGGCGGATGTTGTGGCTGAAGGAGATCTCGAGCAGCGGCTCGTAGCCCTTGGGCGAAATGGAGAGGGCGCCGCCGCTGCGGAAGATGGCGTCCCTCGTCTCCTGGTCGATCTCGGGGACGCCGTAGCGACGCAGGATGTCGTCCACGAACGCCTGCTGCTCGGGCGGCAGCAGCTGGCGCACCGCCTCCCGGTCGATCCCTCCTTCGTCGGCACCCGCGTACTTCTGCGGAAGAAGGAGGTCGAGGCCGTAGGGGCGGCCGTGGACCTGCTCCTCGATCCACGTGAGGTCGGTCTCCAGCTGTTCGGGGCTGTGTGCGACCGCCCCCAACACGCCGAAGCCCCCAGCGTTGGTGACGGCCGCAACCACGTCGCGGCAGTGGCTGAACGCCAGGATCGGAAACTCAACCCCCAGCATGTCGCTCACACGCGTGCGCATCGCTCTACTCCTCGTCGGCTGCTACCAGCGTGCCGCGCCGCCAGCGCGACCGCCAAGTAGGGCGACGGCTGAGTCGTCCTTCGGTGCTGAGCTAGCGGCGCTTGGCGGCAGTCTTCTTGGCCGCCGTCTTCTTGGCCCCGGCCTTCTTGGCCGGCCCGCTCTTCTTGGCCGCTGCGCCCTTCTTGGCCGCCGTCTTCTTGGCCGGCGCCGCCTTGCCGCCCATGACGGCGTCCTTGAACGCCTTCAACGGCGTGATCCGCGCCTTCTTCGACGCCTTGATACGGATCTGCTCACCGGTCGCAGGATTGCGGCCCATGCGGGCGGGCCGCTCGACCTTGGCGAACTTGGCGAACCCGCTGATCGCCACCTGCTCGCCGCGCGACACGGTCGACGTGACCACGTGCGTGAAGCCGTCCAGGAACTTGCCGACCTCTTTGGCGTCGGCGTCGACGTGGTCTGCAACGGCGTTGATGAGCTCTCGTCGGTTCAACGTTGCCTCCTTTGGCGGACTCAGCGCCCCGCCGTCCACCTGAAGGGCAAGTTTCTAGCGCGTGGACGGCTACGCGCGCCGCATGGTCAGGGGTGCGACGGCCCCGGCGGCGCCTCGCTGAGCTCGTAGGCGACGTCGTCCGGGTAGCAGTAGAACCAGTCCTCGCCCGGCTCGTAGGACCGGATGACCGGATGCGATGAACCGTGGAAGTGAGCGGTGGCGTGCCGCCCGGGCGACTGGTCGCAGCAGCCGACATGACCGCAGATCTCGCACAGGCGCAGGTGAACCCAGTCCTGCCGGCCGGCCGCCAGGCAGTCCTCGCACCCCCACGAGTGCGGCTCGGGAAACACGATCTCGTCGACGTGAGTGCACGTGGAGGCCATCGCCTCGTTCTACCCGGACGCCGGGTTTAACGCGACTCGGAACGGGGAATACTGCGGCCGCCGTCGAGCGGAGGGTTTCCATGCGGGTCTCAAGGCTGCTGGCTGTAGCTGTCGTCGCACTCATCGGACTGGCGCCCATGGCCCTCGAGGGTCCGGCGGGAGCCACGCCGACGTGGGCACCATCGTCCTCGGCCGCCATCCACCCGGGTGTGCAGCTGTTCACCAACGGCGCTCAGTGCACCGCCAACTTCATCTACTACGACGGCACCGAGGTCTACATCGGCCAGGCGGCCCACTGCTCGGGCACCGGCGGTAACACCGAGACCAACGGATGCACGTCGGGATCCCTGCCGCTCGGCACCCAGGTGCAGGTCACCGGCGCCAGCAAGCCGGGGGTGATGGTCTACAACTCCTGGCTCACGATGCAGTCCCTGCACGAGCAGGACGCCAACACCTGCGCCTACAACGACCTGGCTCTGGTCAAGCTCGACCCGTCGGACGTGAGCAAGGTCAACCCGTCGGTGCCCTACTGGGGCGGCCCCGTGGGCCTCGACACCAACGGGACCACCGCAGGCGAGAAGGTGTACAGCTACGGCAACTCCGAGCTGCGGGGCGGCGTCTCCCAGACCAGCCCCAAGCAGGGCACCAGCCAGGGTGACACCGGTGGCGGCTGGAGCCACACCGTGTTGACCTACAACCCGGGCATCCCCGGAGATTCAGGCAGCGGCTTCCTCGACGCCACCGGCGACGCCCTCGGCGTCCTCAGCACCATCGACGTCGGCGTGCCCGGCGGCGTCACCAACGGCGTGGGCGACCTGGCCAAGGAGCTCGCCTACATGCACGCCCACTCGTCGTTCACCGCCGTGCAGCTGGTCAACGGGACCGACCCGTTCACCACCCACAGCCTGCTGGGCGGCGGCCTGCTGAGCGGCGTCCTCGGCCTCTAGGCGCACATCGGATCGGTACGCTCGGCCGCATGTGCGGTCGGTTCGTCGCCGCGTCGCCGCGCCATCTTCTCGCCGACTGGTTCGGGGTCGAGGCAGTCGAAGGTGACGAGCTGGCGCCCAACTACAACGTGGCCCCGACCGACGACGTCTACACCGTCACCGAGACCGCAGGTGGCCGCCGGCTCGAGGTCATGGGATGGGGCCTCGTCGCCGGGACGGGGGCCTCTCCCCTGATCAACGCCCGAGCAGAGACGCTCGCCGAGCGGCCCGTCTTCCGGGACGCCTTTCTTCACCGCCGCTGCCTTATTCCCGCCGAAGGCTTCTTCGAATGGGAGACCGTCGCCGGTGCCAAGCAGCCGTACCTCTTCTCGGCGTCCGACGATCGCCCGGCGGGCTTCGCCGGGATCTTCGGACGGCGTACGTGCGCCATCGTCACCGCCGCGGCCCGCCCCCCCGTCGAC
>CADDZP010000199.1 GCA_902812475.1 Actinomycetota bacterium
GTCGTACAGGCCGTAATAGGCGTCGACGTGATGGAGCTGGCGACCGACGGCGTGGGAATGGAGCGCTACCGGGAGAGCGTCGAGAACTGGGACCTCCACTTCACGTCATGGCACCAGAAGGTGTGGAAGCCGGTCATCACTGCCGTCAACGGGATCTGCGCCGGCGGCGGGTTTCACTGGGTGGCCGATGCCGACGTCGTCGTCGCCGCCTCCGACGCCCAGTTCTTCGACCCCCACGTCTCGGTGGGCCAGGCCGTCACCATCGAGGCCATCGCCCTGCTGCGCAAGATGCCGGCCGAGGCCGTGATGCGCATGGCGTTCGTCGGCCGCTACGAGCGCATGAGCGCCGAGCGGGCCTACGAGCTGGGCATGATCAGCGAGATCGTCGACCCGCCGCCACGGTTGCGCGAACGGGCCCAGGAGCTGGGCGAGACGATCGCCAAGAACTCGCCTGCGGCCATGGCCGCGACCAAGAAGGCCCTCTGGGAGGCCCTGGAGATGGGCCTCACCGACGCCTGCCGCAACGGAGCCCGCCATCTGGTGTCGCTGTGGGGTCATCCCGACCAGGACGAAGGACCGCGTGCGTTCGCCGAGAAGCGGGAGCCCAACTGGGTGGCGCCCGAGCGTCGCGCGTGAACCTGGCGTCGCTCCTCGTCGACCATCCCTTCGCCGACGACGAGCCATTGCTGTGCACCCTCGACGGCTGCGTCAGGGCCGGCGAGGGCCGTCGGGATGCGGCCGCCGTCGCCGAGGAGCTGCAGACCGTGGCGCCCCGCCGGGCCGTCGCCGTCCAGTTGCCGAACGACCCGAGCGCGGTGGCCGCCATGTTCGGCACGTGGTTGGCCGGCGGCGTGTTCGTGCCGCTGCACGTTCGGCAGACGGAGGCCGAGGTCGAGGCCGCCCTCGCGGCGACCGGCGCAGCGGCAGTCGTCGACTCGGCTGGCGTCCGCCGCCTGGACCGCGCTGCCCGCCGCTACGACGACGACGTGGCCTTCGTGACCTGGACGTCGGGCACCACCGGGCGGCCCAAGCCGGTGCTGCACACGCACTCGGGCTACGTCGAGCTCCTCGACCGGGTGCTGGGCACGATCCGCGCCGATCCGGCCAAGCGGCCGCCGCCGAACCTCATCCCCGTCTCCCTCGCCCTCAACGCCGGCATCTACAACGTCCTCTTCGGTCTGCGGGCGGGAGCCGCGATCGTGATCATGGACCACTTCGACACGGCCGACTTCGCCGAGCTGGTCCGGCGCTACGACATCCGGTCCACCGTGCTGCCGCCGGCGGCGATGACCATGCTGGCCGACGACGACGCCGTCACCGATCTGTCGCCGCTGCGGTACGTGCGCAGCATCACGGCACCGCTTTCACCTCTCGCCGCCCGTCGCTTCCACGACAAGTTCGGCGTGACCGTCCTCAACGGCTACGGCCAGGCCGAGATCGGCGAGGTGATCGGCTGGACGGCGTCCAACGCACGCGAGCACCCCGAGAAGCTGGGCGCCGTCGGCAAGCCCCATCCCGGCGTCGCCATCAAGGTGGCGCCCGACAGCGGGGAGCTGCTCGTGCGCCCGCCACGGACGGCGGCGGGCCTCGACGAGAGCCGCGTCGACGCCGACGGGTTCGTGCACACGGGCGACGTGGCTCGCGTCGACGAGGACGGCTTCGTGTGGATCGAGGGGCGGCTGGGCGACGTCATCAACCGGGGCGGCAACAAGGTCTTCCCCGACCACGTCGAGGAGGTCCTCCGGTTGTCTCCGGACGTCCGGGACGTGGCCGTCGTCGGCGTGCCCGACGAGCGCCTGGGCGAGGCGCCGGTGGCCTTTGTCGTGGGCGCCGTCGACGAGGTCGCCCTCGAGGCGCTGTGCCGGAAGCACCTCGTGCCGTACAAGGTGCCCGTCGCCTTCGTCCGCGTCGACGCCCTGCCCCGCAGCGAGGTCGGAAAGGTGCTGCGCCGGGAGCTCGCCAGCCGCTATTGCCCATGAGCGATCCGACGGCGAGCCTGCGAGCCGGCGTCGCTCGGGACTGGGCGTCGCCGGAGGCGACACGGTCAGGCGCCGAAGGCGCATGAGCGATCCGACGGCGAGCCTGCGAGCCGGCGTCGCTCGGGACTGGGCGTCGCCGGAGGCGACACGGTCAGGCGCCGAAGGCGCATGAGCTACACGTCGCTCGAACTGTGGCGGGACGGCCCGGTCGGCTGGCTCGTCTTCAACCGCCCGGACGTCGGCAACGCCATCGACGCGGCGATGTTCCGGGACCTCGAAGAGGCGTGGCGCGAGCTCGACGGAGACACCGACGTCCGTGTGATCGTCAACACGGGCAACGGCTACGCCTTCCAGACGGGGCTGGATGTCCGCCAGCTGGCCAAGGACAAGGACGCTCTGCGGGAGCAGAGCCGCCGGACCCGCGACTTCGAGCTGCGCATGACGGCGTGGCACTGCGGCGTCTGGAAGCCCGTCGTCGCCGCCGTCAACGGCGTCTGCGCCGGTGGTGGCCTGCACTTCGTGGCCGACGCCGACGTCGTCATCGCTGCCTCGACGGCGACGTTCGTCGATCCCCACGTCTCCGTCGGCCAGGTCTCGGCCATCGAGGCGATCGGCATGGCGCGCAAGGCGCCGATGGAGGCCATCACCCGCATGGCGCTCGCCGGCCGCTACGAGCGGATGACCGCCGAGCGCGCCCGCAAGCTCGGGATCGTGAGCGAGATTGTCGACCCGTCGACGCTCCGGCCGCGGGCCCAGGCGCTCGCCGAGGCGATCGCCCAGCGCAGCTCCCACGAGTTGGCCGCGATCAAGGCGGCGCTGTGGTCGGCGTTGGAGGGTCCGCCGCTCTCGGGTTCGTAATCGGTCCGGGGAAGCAGGAGGTCACAGATCCGGCGTCGAACTATGCGGTGCGCACGGCTGAGAAACCAGGCTGGGTCCCATCCGAAGCAGGTAGTCATGGTCCTGCACCGAGACGACACGCCGGCCCGCCAGCTCACCGCCGAGCGCGCTCGACTCCTCGAGGAGACCCGCCCCCTCGTGCAGGCGCTGGGCCGCCGGTGGGCGGCGCGCTACGGCCAGGGCGACGACTTCGAACAGGCGGCGATGGCGGCGCTGGTCGCCGCAGCCGTCCGCTTCGACCCCGCCCGCGGCGTCCCGTTCAAGGCCTTCGCCGCCAAGACGATCACCGGTGAGCTGAAGCGGTTCCGCCGCAGCACGGCGTGGGGCGTGAACGTGACTCGTCCCCTGCAGGAGCGCTTCATGGCCGTCGCTGCTGCCCGCGACGCCCTCACGGCGGAACAGGGAAGGGTCCCGACGATCGCGGAGATCGCCGGCCTGCTCGGGTGCAGCGAAGAGGAAGTGATGGAAGCGGCCGACGCCGGCCACGCGATGGCGTCCACATCACTGGACTCGGACGCCGCCAACCGGGGCGAGGTCTACGCCCGCCTGGGCACGACGGACAACAACTTCGAGACGGTCGAGGACCGCGACGTGGTCCAGTCGGCGCTGACCGTGCTCTCCCCGAGAGAGCGCGAGATCGTCACCCGGTACTACTGGCTCGGCGCCTCGCAGGCCGAAATCGCCGAAGCCGTGGGCATGAGCCAGATGCACGTCTCCCGCATCCTGAACCGCAGCAAGACCAAGATGAGAGCGGCCGTCGCTACTGCGTGAGCCGGCGGCGGACGTCATCGGCGTCGAGGACGATGTCGACCTCCGTGGCCAGGACGGCGGGGTCGGCGTGCTCGACCATCTCCACGGCCATGGTGACGACGACGTTGGGCCGCAGCACGCGCTCCCTCGTCTCGTTGCGCGCCAGCAGCTCGGCCGCCGGCAGCTCGAAGCCGATGGCGATCACCCGATGGCGATGCGGCGGCGGGCCAGCTTCCACTCGGCGCCGACCCGGACGAGCTCGTCGCGGTACGTGCCCATGAGCTGGAGGCGCGGGGCCGACGCCGTGTCGACGTAGAACTGCCAGACGGACTCGGCGATGGCTGCGTCTCCGTCGACGGTGACAGCGACGGTGCTCACGACGTGGCGGGTGTTCGACCCCGGGCCGATCTGGCCCGCGGCCCTTCGCTCGAGTGAGCCCGACCGAATCTCGGCGTGCCCTTGTCGCGGCGCCCCCGGCATGTCCCAGACGGCATCTTCGGTGAACAGGTCGACATAGGCGTCGACGTCGGGGCCGTCGGCGTACTGGGCGAGCCGGGCGACGACGTTGCGGACGGCGAGCTCGTCCTCCGCGCTCAAGCGGTGGCGCGCCTGGCCATCTCCCCGAGGTTCGGCTTGGACTTCTCCCGGCGACCGGTGTCGAACGACCGGACGGAGATGTCGTGGCCGGTCACCTCGGCCCGGAGGGCGCCGACCGTGCACTGCTCACGGGGTCGCCGGGCGTACGGGTCGAACCGGTACCAGCGCATGGCGTTCTCGTGGCTCATCTTGTCGACGTCGTCGTCGGGAACGTCGTAGCGGGCGCAGACCTCGGAGAACTCCTCAGGGGCGCGCGGCCACGACGAATCCGAGTGCGGATAGTCCATCTCCCAGCAGATGTTGTCGATGCCGATCTCGTCGCGGAGCTGGACCCCGATGGGGTCGGCGATGAAGCACGTGAGGATGTGCCGACGGAAGACGTCGCTCGGGCGTTCCGTCCCGAAGTCCTGCCCCGTCCAGCGGTGGTGCATGTCGTAGGTGCGGTCCAGGCGGTCGAGGAAGTAGGGGATCCAGCCCGTGCCTCCTTCGGACAGGGCCACCCGGAGGTCCCGGAACTCCTTGAACACCCGTGACCACACCAGGTCGGCGGCCGCCATGCAGATGTTCATCGGTTGCAGGGTGATCATCACGTCCATCGGCGCGTCGGGCGCGGTCACGGCGAGCTTCCCCGACGACCCGAGGTGGATGTTGAGCACGACGCCTTCGTCGACGAGCGTCCGCCACATCGGGTCCCAGTGCTCGCTGTGGAAGCTGGGCAGCCCCAGCTCGGCCGGGTTCTCGGTGAACGTCAGCGCATGGCAGCCCTTTGCCGCCACCCTGCGGATCTCCGAGGCGCACAGCTCCGGGTCCCACAGGATGGGAAGGGCCATGGGGATGAGGCGGTCGGGGTAGGCGCCGCACCAGCCCTCGATGTTCCAGTCGTTGTACGCCTGGGTCACGGCCAGCGCGAGGTCCTTGTCCTCGCAGTTGGCGAACAGCCGGCCCGAGAACGACGGGAACGACGGGAAGCACATCGAGCCGAGCACGCCGCCGGCGCTCATGTCCTTGATCCGCTCGTGGACGTCCCAGCACCCGCGCCGCATCTCGTCGAACGACGTCGGCTCGATGCCGTACTCCTCCTTGGGGCGGCCGGCCACGGCGTTGAGCCCGATGTTCGGGATCTGGGCCCCGTTGAACGTCCACACGTCGTCGCCCTGCTCCGTCTTGTCGACGCGCGGTGCCATGTCGGCGTACTTGGCGGGGAGCCGGCCCTCGAACATGTCGGGCGGCTCGACGACGTGGTCGTCGACGCTGACGAAGATCATGTCGTTGACGTTCATACGGCGCGCTCCTTCACGGCTTTGCGGTCCCACGCCGCGAGCAGCTTCTCGAGCACCTCTTCGGCGGCTGCGAATCCGCCCAGGTGGCTCTCGCCCGGGCGCACGAAGAGCTCGGCGTCGGGGAGGCGTTCGACGCAGCGCTCGCCGTGGGACAGGGGGACGATGTGGTCGGCGTCGCCGTGCCACCACTTCACAGGGGCCGGGACGTCGGCGAGGCGGAAGCCCCAGTCGCGGGTGAACAGGATGATGTCGTCGACCGGCGCTCGCAGGCGGCCGCCCGTCTCGGAGAGGTCGTTGAGGAACATCTCCTGGATTTCCGGGCGGGCGAAGACCTCGCGGTCGCCGGGCGGAGACACGCGCGCATACAGAACGAGACCCTGGTGGCCGAAGGGCCGCAGCCCGACGACGAGGACCCCGAGGAGCACGCCGAGGGGCACCCGGAACGGGGGAATGAGCGGCGCCAGCCGGGTGGCCAGGCTCACCAGCCCGCCCGGGGCCGCGTCCTCGCCGCGTGTCGGCGCCACGCCGCCGAGCACCCCGACGACCTTGACCCGGTCGGGCAAGGCGGCGCCCGTTGCCAGTGCGTAGGGGCCGCCGCCGGACAACCCGATGACGCCGAACTGATCGACACCCAGCTCGTCGACGAGGATCTCCAGGTCAGGCGTGAAGTCGAGGATGTTCTCGTAGAGGTGCGATGTCGACAGCCCGGTGCCGGGCCGGTCGACGCCGATGAAGCGCACGCCGACCTCGTAGGCCGCCTGGCGGGCCGCTTCGGGGATCTGCCGCCGCGCCCCCGGCGTCCCGTGCAGCCACACCATGGCCCGGCCGTCGCGGGGGCCGAACTCGGCGAACCCGAGCTTGCGGCCCTCCCGCACCCGCACCCGCCCCTCGAGCCTCGGCGGGGAGATGATGCTGTCGCCGTCTCTCATTTCCCGGATCTTACGGACGCGCCATGATGGGCGCCTGATGAAGCCTGACATCGACCTGGTGAGCGGCGCTTTCTGGGGCGCCAACCCCCACGAGGCTTTGGCATGGATGCGGGCCAACGACCCCGTCCACTGGGAC
>CADDZP010000200.1 GCA_902812475.1 Actinomycetota bacterium
AGTCACGACGACACCGGCGCCCGTCCGGCGGACGACGACGACGGTGAAGGCGGCGGCGGCCAAGCCTGCGTCGACGCCGAAGCCGGCGCCGCGTTCTTCGGGATCCGGTGGGTCGGGTTCGTCGGCGCCTGCGCCTTCGGGTCGCAGCCAGTCCGGCGGTGCCACCTGGTACGACGCCGCCCCGCCGGGCACGTGCGCCCACCGCACCCTGCCGATGGGCACGGTGGTCACGATCAGGGCGCAGAACGGCGCCACTGCGTCGTGCACGGTGAGCGACCGCGGGCCATTCGCGGGCGGGATGATCATCGACCTGGCCAAGGACGTGTTCTCCAGGCTGGCGCCGCTGAGCCAAGGCGTCGTGCAGGTCACAATCAGCTGGTGACACCGCCGGAACGAACCGCCAGTTGGTGAAATGAGGGCGTGACCCTCACCCGCGGGGAGGTGCTCGACCTCCTCGAGCGGAACGACCTGCGTCCCAGCCGAGCGCTCGGGCAGAACTTCGTCGTCGACCCGAACACGGTGCGCCGCATCGCCCGACTGGCCGAGGTGGGGCCGGGTGACAAGGTGGTCGAGGTCGGAGCCGGCCTTGGCTCGCTGACGCTGGCGTTGGCGGAGACGGGTGCGTCGGTGGTCGCGGTCGAAGCCGATCGCCATTTGGTGCCGGTGCTGCGCACAGTTGTCGAGGGCGCGGGCGTCGAGGTCGTGCACGCGGACGCCATGCGGTTGGACTGGCCGGGGCTTCTCGGCGACGAGCGGTGGGTGCTGGTCGCCAACCTGCCCTACAACATTGCCACTCCGTTGGTGCTCGACCTGCTGGAACAGGCTCCGATGATCGCAAGCATGCTCGTCATGGTCCAGCGCGAGGTGGCGGAGCGCATCGCTGCCGCCGCGGGGTCTTCGGCAAGGGCTGCGGTGTCGGTGAAGGCCGAGTACTGGGCGTCGCGTGCGGTGGTGGGCCGAGTCCCGGCGACGGTGTTCGTCCCCAGGCCCAACGTCGAGTCGGCGCTGGTGCAGGTCATCCGGCGAGCTCCGCCGGATGTGGACCGCGCCTCCCTGTTCAGCCTCGTCGATACCGGCTTCGGGCAGCGCCGCAAGATGCTGCGCCGGTCTCTCTCGGGAGTGATCGATGTCGCCTGCTTCCCAGCGGCCGGCGTGGCGCCCGAGCAGCGTCCGGAGGAACTGACGCTCGAGCAGTGGGTGAAACTGTCCCGATGCAGGTCGAGCACGCCCGGGCCAAGCTGACGCTCTCGCTGCGTGTCACCAGCCGTCGGGACGACGGCTACCACCTCATCGACGCCGAGATGATCACGCTCGACCTGGCCGACACGCTTTTGTTCGCGCCAGGTGAAGGTGTCGAGGTCGTTCCGCTGGTTCGGTCGCCGCGGTTCGAGCCCACGTTGGTGACGCGGGCGCTCGACGCTGTCGGGCGTCAATCGTTCGTCCGCCTGGAGAAGCGCATACCGCTGGGCGCCGGCCTCGGTGGGGGGTCGGCCGACGCCGCTGCCGTGCTGCGGTGGGCCGGCTGCTCTGATGTGTCGGTGGCGCTGTCGCTGGGCGCCGACGTGCCGTTCTGTCTCGTTGGCGGCCGAGCGCGCGTGAGCGGCGTCGGCGAGGTCGTCGAGCCTTTGCCCTTCGAGTCACGCACCTTGACGCTCTCGACCCCGCCGATCGCCGTTTCGACCGCTGCCGTCTACGCCAAGTGGGACGAGCTCGGCGGCCCGCTCGGCGACAACGGCAACGACCTGGAACCGGCGGCGCTCGCCGTCGAGCCCCGCCTTGCCGTGTGGCGCGACCAACTTGGCGACGCCACCGGCCGCACGCCCCGGCTCGCCGGGAGCGGGTCCACGTGGTTCGTGGAAGGCGCCTACCGAGACCTCCCCGACGCCGTCGTCGTCCGCACGGAGCGGTAGGCCCGACGGGGCCGGCTCGGCACATCCGACCCCGCCGGGCCGTCGCTTTGCCGCCCGGACGCGTCAGGCAGCTGCCGACTGGGCTTCGATGGCCTTGGCGCCGTCGCCGGCTGCGATCTCCACCCGGCGGGGCTTCGCCGTGGCGGCGACGGGGATCGTCACCGTGAGGACGCCGTTGTCGTAGCGGGCGTCGACGTGATCGAGGTCGAGCCCTTCACCCAGGTACAGCTGCCGACTGAAGGTGCCCTGCGGGCGCTCGGCCACGACCACCTGGTCGTCCTCGGTCGGCTCATAGTTACGCTCGGCCCTGAGGGTGAGGCTGTTCTTCTCGACGGTCAGGTCGATCGACGACGGATCGATGCCGGGGAGATCGAACTGCACGACGTAGTCGTCGCCGTGGCGGTAGGCGTCCATCGCCATGAGGCCCGCCCGACCGAGACCGCCGTTCCAGCTGTTCCACGCCGACAGGCGATCGAGCTCACGGAACGGATCGAAGCGCATGAGCATGACGAACCACCTCCTTGGGAAGCGCTCCACTCACCTCTGCACGTCCGTAAAGACAACGCCCAGGGCCCCTCTTATTCCCGCCCTGACGCGAACCGACCGCCCATCGGGGCGGTCGGTGTGCGAGCTACTTGCCGGCCCGGCGCTGCCAGCGGGTCGCCTTCAGCATCTTCTTGTGCTTCTTCTTCCGCATGCGCTTGCGGCGCTTCTTGATCAACGAACCCATGAGCGACCAACAGGGTAGCGGGGCGGTGGTCTCCCCAGGAAAATTGCGTCTGGTGTATCGAACGTCAGTTCGATACACTTGCACATGGTCGAGAAGGCGTCGAATCGAGACCGGGCTGTCGAACTCCGGAAGGAAGGCCTGTCGCGATCGCAGATCGCGGCAGCCCTGGGTCTGAAGAGCGGCGGTGGCGCGCTGGACCGTTGGCTCAAAGGCGTTCCTCCCCCGGAATGGACGCTGCGCAGCGGAGCCAAGGATGAGCTGCGCGCTCGGGCGATCGCGCTTCGAAAAATAGGGAAGTCATACGGCGAGATCCGTCAGGTCGTGGACGTCTCCAAGAGCACGTTGTCGCTATGGCTCCGCGACTTGCCTCTCACGACTGAGGAATATGAACTGCTCGACCGAAACCTTCGTACGGGCCGCCGCACTCGAGGCGCCGCAAACCGAGCTCGTCGTGCAGCGAAGGAAGCGGCTGCCATGTCTCAAGCGGCAGCGCAGATCCGGTCGCTTGCGGAGAGCGAGCTGTTCGTCGCCGGCATCGCCGCCTACTGGTGTGAAGGCGCGAAAACGAAGCCGTGGCGAACCGACGCGCGTGTGCAGTTCATCAACTCCGACCCTGGCCTTATCACGTTGTTTGCCCGCTGGCTGGAACTCGTCGGCGTGGAGGAAGAGCAGGTCTCGTATCGAGTCGCCATTCATCGCGGCTACGACGAACGAGACGCTCGGGCCTTCTGGTCGTCGGTCGTCGGTGTGCCCGCCGAGCGGTTCATGCGCACGACGTTCAAGAAGCGAAACCCGTACTCCCCGCGCAAGCATTACGCGGAGGACTACCACGGCTGCCTCGTAATTGCGGTGCGGCGGAGTACGGAGTTGTACCGCCAAATCGCGGGTTGGTGGGCCGGAATCGCCGCCGCCGCCGTAGCCTGAGGCGTATTCCGGAGTGGTGTAATGGCAGCACATCTGACTTTGGCTCAGAAGGTGAGGGTCCGAATCCTTCCTCCGGAGCATCTCCCTCAGGCCCTCCCCCCGCTGATGCCGATCTCGGGGTAGAACAAGGCCATGGGCAGTTACCGTCCGCTCACGGCTGTGGTGCTGGCCGCTGGGGAAGGCACCCGGATGCGGTCGACACGGCCGAAGCCGCTGCACGTGCTGTGCGGGAGGCCGATGCTGCTCCACGTGCTCGACGCCCTGTCCGAACTGCCGGTGGAGAGAGCCGTGGTCGTCGTCGGTCACGGAGCCGAGCGGGTCACCAAGACGCTGCAGGAGCAGGCGCCGCCGCAGCTCATCCTCGACTTCGTCGAGCAGCACGTGCCCCGCGGCACAGGCGACGCCGCGTCGGTGGCGCTCACGGCCTTCCCGGACGACCTCGACATCGACGACGGCGACATCGTCGTCCTGCCCGGCGACACGCCGCTGCTGCGGCCGACCACGCTGGCCGCCCTCGTCCGCGAGCACCGGGAACAGGACGCCGCCTGCACGATCCTCACCGCCCATCTCGACAGGCCGGGAGGCCACGAGCGCATCCTGCACGACAAGGACGAGCGCGTGAGCCGCATCGTCGAGCACGCCCTCGCGAGCGAGGACGAGCGTGAGATCGACGAGGTCAACACCTCGATCTACTGCTTCCGGCGCAGCCTGCTGGCGCCCGCCCTCCGACGTCTCAGCCCCGAGAACGCGGCGGGCGAGTACTACCTGTCCGACGTCATCGCCGTCCTGCACGACGCCGGGTACAAGGTCATCTCCAGGGTCGCCGACGACCCGCGTGAGACGTCGGGTGTGAACGACCGCGTCCAGCTGGCGGCCGCGGAAGCGGTCCTCCGCCAGCGAATCAACGAGCGCTGGATGCGCCGGGGCGTCACCATGCTCGATCCCGACCGCACGTACCTCGATGCCTCGGTGCGCCTGTCCGCCGACGTCACCCTCTTCCCCGGGGTCATGCTCCACGGCGACACGGTGGTGGGCCAAGGTGTGCGCCTGGGGCCCGATGTCCGCCTGACCGACTGCGTCGTCGGCGAAGGCGCCATCATGGAACAGACCGTGGGCGAGCTCGCCGAAGTGGGAGCGGGCGCCGTCGTCGGTCCGTTCGCTTCTCTGCCGGCGGGCAGCCACGTGCCCCCGGCCCTGCGCACGGGCGCGTTCTACACTCCACCTGGCGGGGATGACGACGAAAGCGGCTGAGGGGAGACTTGGCATGGAGCTGGTGACGAAGAAGCGCCTCCAGCTCTTCAGTGGCCGCTCCAACCTCCCGCTCGCCCAAGAGATCGCCGACTGCCTCAACGTCAAGCTCGGCGATCCGAACCTCTCGCAGTTCGCCAACGGAGAGCTCCACTGCCGGTTCAGCGAGTCGGTGCGCGGTTCGGATGTCTTCATCCTCCAGAGCCACGCCCGGCCGGTGAACAACTCGATCATGGAGCAGGCGATCATGATCGACGCCGCCAAGCGGGCGTCGGCCAAGCGCATCACCGCCGTCTGCCCCTTCTACGGCTACGCCCGCCAGGACCGCAAGGCCTCCGGCCGTGAGCCCATCACCGCCAAGCTCGTCGCCGACGTCCTGCGGGTCGCCGGCGCCGACCGCATCGTGAGCGTCGACCTCCACTCCGGTCAGATCCAGGGGTTCTTCGACGGTCCCGTCGACCACCTCACAGCGATGTACCCGCTGCTGACGAACTACGTCCGCGACAACGTCGAGGGCGACGTCGTCATCGTGTCGCCCGACGCCGGCCGGGTGAAGGTCGCCGAGCGCTTCTCCCAACACCTCAACGCCGACCTGGCCTTCGTGGCGAAGCGCCGCCCGCGGGGCGCCATGCGCGAGGTGCAGGCGCTCGACGTCGTCGGCGACGTCGAAGGCCGGGTGTGCGTCCTCGTCGACGACATGATCGACACCGCGGGTACGATCTGCGCCGCTGCCGACCAGCTGGCCGATCACGGCGCCGCCGAGATCTACGCCATGGCCACCCACGCCGTGCTCTCCGACCCCGCCACCGACCGGCTCAAGAACTCGGCCATCTCCAAGGTCATCGTGACCAACACGCTGCCGATCGACGACGAGCGCATGATCGACAAGATCGAGATCCTGTCGGTCGCCCAGATCGTCGCCGACGCCCTCGATGCGGTCTTCGAAGACACCTCGGTCTCGGAGATCTTCGAGGGTGAGAACCAAGCCTGAAGCTCGCCTCCTTTTCGACGAGATCGGCTTCTTCGGAGCCGAATCGCCGTCGGCGCTGATCGAAAAGGAGGCTCGGTCCTACAATTCGGGGGTCCGCCACAACTCGACCCGTAGGAACGCGCCATGGAAGAAGTCACGATCACCGCTGAGCTGGGCCGCCCTACGGGCAGCCGGGCGTCGCGTCGGCTGCGGGCCGACGGGAAGGTGCCGGCCGTGCTGTACGGCCACGGCGCCGACGCCATGGCCCTCACCGTCCACAGTCGCGACCTGCGCCACGCCCTCACGGGCGAAGCGGGGCTCAACGCTCTGATCACCCTGCGGGTCGACGGCGACAGCCATCTGGCCATGGCCCGGCAGCTGCAGCGTCACCCGGTCAAGGGCAGCGTCGACCACGTCGACTTCATCATCGTGCGCCGTGACGAGATCGTCACCGCCGACGTGCCGATCAACCTGGTGGGCGAGGCCACCGAGGTCAACCAGAACGACGGCATCATCGACCAGAACCTGTTCACGCTCACCATCCACGCCAAGCCCATGGACATCCCGGCTGCGATCGACGTCGACATCTCCGGTTTGGTCATCGGCGAGGCGATCCGCGTCGGCGACCTCGAGCTGTCCAGCGGCGTCGAGACCGAGCTCGACCCCGAGGAGCCGATCGTCGTGGGCCAGCCGCCCGCCGCCGCCGAGCTGCCCGAAGAGGCCGCCGAGGGCGAAGAGGGCGCCGAAGCAGCAGCCGAGGGAG
>CADDZP010000201.1 GCA_902812475.1 Actinomycetota bacterium
GTGCACAGGGTCGTTGCCTTCGGGCCCGCCGGGTCGTCGTGGCCGTCGGCGGGTCGGCCACGACCGACGGAGGGCTCGGCTGCGTGACCGCCCTCGGACCCAGACGGCTGCGCGGTGTCGACGTCACGGTGGCGTGTGACGTCCAGCTCACCTTCGTCGAGGCGGCCGAGGTGTTCGCCCCCCAGAAGGGGGCGTCGCCCGCCCAGGTCTCGCTGCTCCACCGTCGCCTGGAACGGCTGGCCCAGGTGTACGAACGCGACTACGGCATCGACGTCCGCCGACTGCCTGGTTCGGGCGCCGCGGGCGGGCTGGCCGGGGGGCTCGCGGCTCTGGGCGCCATGCTCGTGCCCGGGTTCGACGTCGTCGCCGACGCCCTCGCGCTTGCCGAGCGGGTGGACGGCGTCGATCTGGTCGTGACCGGCGAAGGCTTCCTCGACGCCGAGTCGTTCGACGGCAAGGCCGTGGGCGGGGTCGTGGAGCTGGCGCGCGAGGCGGACGTGCCCGTCCTCGTCGTCGTGGGCGACGTCTACACCGACGAGATCCCCGATGGCGTGTTGGACGGCCTCGACGTCGTGTCTCTCGTCCAGCGCTTCGGCGCCGAGCGCGCCCACAACGACGTGCGAGGTGCCGTGGGCGAGGTGGTCGCAGACGCGCTCAGATCGAGAGGAGGCGGCTGACGACCTCGGCGACACCGGCGCCGTAGGGGGCGGCCGTGTGCAGCGGCCAGTCGAGGTCAGGCTCGGCGTTGGCGACGAGCCAGCACTGCGCCACCTCGGGTGCGCAGGCCAGGTCGGCGGCACTGTCGCCGACGTAGAAGGCCTCCTCGCGGCCGATGCCGTGACGCCGACGATCGACGGCGACGCCGCGTGCCTTGCCGGTCCCCGTCGGCGCCAGGTGATACGCCCGCAGGCCGGGACGTCGGTGCAGGGCGCCGTTGTCGACCAGCTCGCACCAGTCGAAGCCGTGCTGGGCCAGGGTTCGACTGACGGCGACGACGTCGGCCCGTCCCCGCAGGATCAGCGTGGCCTCCCGTCCCTCGTTCCACGGGTCGTGGGGCTCGAGCTCAGCCGTCGCCGTGGCCAGGTCGAAGGCACCGCGGTTGCGCATGGCGTCGACGGGCGTCTCGCCGACGAACGGGAAGTCGCCCAACTCGTAGCGCACCTCGTTGCCCTCGAGATGCACGCACCCGAGCTCGCCGATGCCGCGCGGCAGTCCCAGCAGGCGGCACAGCTCGCGCACCTGCACGCGGCCCCGTCCGCTCACGGGTACGACGGCCAGACCTGCGGCCCGCGCCGCCACCAGGGCATCGACGACGACCGTCGACCCGTCCCACAGCAGGTCGCCGCCGGGGCCGACGAGCGTGCCGTCGACGTCGACGTAGAGGACCCGGGCTCGAGAGGTCAGGCCAGTTGGGCCCGGGCCGCCCGCAGCTGGGCGACGGGCGGGCGCTCCCGCACCTCGACGATCTCCGGCTCACGCCAGGGACGGGCGAGAACCGGCAGCGAGTCGCGGTGCGCCGACACCCCGGCGCGAGCCAGTGCCGTGTGCACGACGGCGGTGGCCTGGGGGCCGAGCTCGTCGAGAGCCCGGTTCCGGTGGACCCGGACGCCGAGGTCGACCTGGGCGATGCCGTTCAGCCCCACGCGGTCCACGACGTCGATCAACAGGCCGAGGTCGACGCCGTAGCCCTGGACGAACGGCAGCTGCTCGAGCAGCTCACGCCGTCCCGCGTATTCACCGGCGAGGGGCTGGGCGAACATGGCCAGCTGCGGAAAGAAGAGGGAGATCAGGGGACGGGCGACGAGCTCGGTGACGCGCCCGCCCTGACCCCGCACGCCGTCGAGGGGCCGCTCGTAGAACCCCTTGCTGAACGACACGCCGTCCTCGAGCAACAGGGGGCCCAGAAGACCGGTGACGAAGCATGGACGGAAGTTGCGCACGTCGGCGTCGCACCACACGACGATGTCGCCCTCGGTGACGAGTAGCGACTTCCACATGGCGTTGCCCTTGCCTGAGCCCGGCCCGGCCTCCGGGGCGACCTCCGCAGCCGAGACCACACAGGCGCCCGCAGCGGCGGCGCGCGCCGCGGTGCCGTCGGTGGATCCGTCGTCGACGACGACGACCTCGTCGACGAGCCGCTGCTTGCGCACGAGGTGCCGGCGCACGGCGGCGACGATGGGCCCGATCGTCGGCGCCTCGTTACGAGCGGGGAGCACGACCGAGATGCGGGAGTCGCCCTTGGCCTCGACCAGGCGGTCGACGGGAAAGTCGCGATGGCTGAACGTCCGCACTGCGGGGGTGGGCATGTCGGGCGCCAAGGCTAGACAGACCGACCCGCCAAGGGGCGAATCGCCGGTGATCGGCTCCGGCGGAGCCGATCACCGGCGACAAGGAGCCGAATCCCCCCGAGGGCGCTTTTTGAAAAATTCACGGATGCCTGCTTTCATGGATGGCAATCATCCAGAGCGGCGGAGGGACGGGCCCGATGAAGCCGCGGCAACCAGTGGGTCGATCCCACCAGGTGCCAATGCCCGACCGATGAGGAGGCAATCCGTGGCTTTCATCGAAGCGCTCACCTGTCGGGAATGTGCGCGCGCCTACCCGGCCGAGGCTCTGCACGTCTGTGACTACTGCTTCGGGCCGCTCGAGGTGTCCTACGACTACGACGCCATCGCCGCCCACACCACGCGGGAGAGCATCGCCGCCGGGCCGAGGTCGATCTGGCGCTACGCCAACCTCCTGCCCGCCACCAACGACGGCGCCGTCGACCTGGGGGCCGGCTTCACCCCTCTTCTGCGGGCCGACCGCCTCGCCGCCCAGCTCGGGCTCGGCGAGCTCTGGATCAAGAACGACACGCTGAACCCGACCGGGTCGTTCAAGGACCGGGTCGTCGCCGTGGCCCTGGCCCGCGCCCGCGAGCTGGGTTTCAAGGTGGCCGCCTGCGCCTCCACCGGGAACCTCGCCAACTCCGTCGCCGCCCATGCCGCCCGGGCGGGGATGAAGCACTACGTCTTCATCCCGGCCAACCTCGAACGGGGCAAGGTCCTGATGTCGGCGGTCTACGGTCACAACCTCATCGCCGTCGAGGGCAGCTACGACGACGTCAACCGCCTCTGCGCCGAGCTGGCGTCGGAGCATCCGTCGTGGGCGTTCGTGAACGTCAACCTGCGGACGTACTACGCGGAAGGGTCGAAGACCCTGGCCTTCGAGACGGCCGAGCAGCTGGGCTGGGAGGCGCCCGACCACGTCGTCGTCCCGGTGGGGTCGGGCTCGCAGTTGACCAAGATCGCCAAGGGGTTCCGGGAGCTGGCCAGGGTCGGTCTGCTCGACGGCGACCCGCAGGTTCGGGTCTCGGGCGCCCAGGCCCTCGGGTGCTCGCCGATCGCCCAGGCCTTCGCCGACGGCAGCGACTACGTCCGCCCGGTGAAGCCCGACACTATCGCCAAGTCCATCGCCATCGGCAACCCCGCGGACGGGATCTACGCCCTCGACGAGGTGCGCTCGAGCGGCGGCGCGTTCGCGGCTGTCACCGAGGGCGAGATCGTCGAGGGCATCCGCCTGCTCGCCCGCACCGAGGGCGTCTTCACCGAGACCGCCGGCGGCACGACGATCGCCACGCTCGCCAAGCTGGCCGCCGACGGCGTCGTTGGCCGAGACGAGCGGGTCGTCGCCTACGTCACCGGCCACGGGCTCAAGACGATCGAGGCGATCGGCGACCTCGGTCCCACGGCGACGATCGCTCCGACGCTGGAGGCCTTCGAGGACGCCGTCGACCTGGAAGGCGACGACTAGCACATGCCGAAGGTCCGCATTCCCACCCAGCTGCGCGAGCTCTCCGGCGGTCAGGCCGAAGTCATGGTCGAGGGAAGCACCGTCGCCGACGTGCTGACCGCCCTCGACGCCGCCCACCCCGGTTTCCGTGGTCGCCTCTTCGACGACGCCGGCAAGCTGCGCCGCTTCGTCAACGTGTTCGTCGCCGACGAGGACGTCCGTTTTCTCGACGGTCTGGACACGAAGGTGGCGGATGGGCAGACCGTGTCGATCGTCCCCGCCGTCGCCGGCGGCTGCACCTAAATCCGTGGTCGGCGTCAGCCGATAAGGCGGACGTGGCCGAGATCCTCGTTGTCGACGACGATCCGGACATCCGCACGCTCATCCGCCTGACCCTCGAGTCCTTCGGCTACGCCGTCCGGGAGGCCGGTGACGGCATGGAGGCGCTCGACGCCCTCCACGAGCGGGCACCGGACGCCATGGTGCTCGACGTGATGATGCCGAAGATGGACGGCTACGGCGTCCTGCGCACGATGCGCCAGCGGGAGATGGCCCCCCAGACAAAGGTCCTGATGCTCACCTGCAAGACCGACGAGAAGGACTTTCTGCGGGGCTGGGAGCTGGGTGCCGATGACTACCGCACCAAGCCCTTCGAGCCGATGGAGCTGGCCGAGTACGTCCAGGAGCTGCTCCACACGTCGAGGGACACGCTCGAGCGGCGGCGCCAGACCGAGCTCGAGAAGGCCGAGCTCCTCGACCGGCTCGAGTCGGCGTTCTCTCGGCCGACGACCCGCTAGCCCGCCCGGGGCCCCGAGCGTAGCGAGCGTTGCCCCGGGCGAGATCACGCTGCGCCGCCGAAGGCCGCTCGATGCAGTGCCCGTTTGAAATAGCGGCGCGTCCGTGGTTTCATCGTGTTAGCACTCGCCTGTCTAGAGTGCTAAAGGTTTGTCCGAAGGCCGCGAGGCACGAGAGGAGCACGGATGCCGAAGATCATCGCCTTCGACGAGACCGCCCGGCGGTCGCTCGAGAGCGGCATGAACCAGTTGGCCGACGCCGTACGGGTCACCCTGGGGCCGAAGGGCCGCAACGTGGTGCTCGAGAAGAAGTGGGGAGCGCCCACGATCACCAACGACGGCGTGTCGATCGCCAAGGAGATCGAGCTCGAGGACCCCTACGAGAAGATCGGCGCCGAGCTGGTCAAAGAGGTCGCCAAGAAGACCGACGACGTCGCCGGTGACGGCACCACCACGGCCACGGTGCTCGCCTGGGCCATGGTGCGGGAGGGCCTGCGCAACGTGGCCGCCGGCGCCAATCCGATGTCGCTGAAGCGGGGCATCGAGCGGGCCGTCGAGGAGGCCGTCGAGGGGATCAAGAGCCTGTCCGTCGACGTGGAGTCCAAGGACCAGATCTCTCAGGTGGCCGCAATTTCGGCCGCCGACTCCGAGATCGGCGAGATGATCTCCGAGGCCATCGACAAGGTCGGCAAGGACGGCGTCATCACCGTCGAGGAGTCCCAGACCTTCGGCATGGAGATGGACCTGGTCGAGGGCATGCGCTTCGACAAGGGCTACATCTCCCCGTACTTCGTCACCGACCCCGAGCGCATGGAGGCGAGCCTGGAGGATCCCTACGTCCTCCTCGTGGCCTCGAAGATCTCTGCCGTGCGCGACCTGCTGCCGGTGTTGGAGAAGGTCATGCAGGCGGGGCGCCCGCTGGTGATCATCGCCGAGGACGTCGAGGGCGAGGCCCTGGCCACGCTGGTCGTCAACAAGATCCGGGGCACGTTCAAGTCGGCGGCCGTAAAGGCGCCGGGCTTCGGCGACCGCCGCAAGGCGATGCTGCAGGACATGGCCATCCTCACCGGCGGCCAGGTCATCTCCGAAGAGGTCGGCCTCAAGCTCGAGAACGTCACGCTCGACATGCTGGGCCGGGCCCGCAAGGTCACCGTCACCAAGGACGAGACGACGGTGGTCGAGGGTGCCGGCGACGACGCCGACATCAAGGGCCGCATCAACCAGATCAAGACCGAGATCGAGAACACCGACTCCGACTACGACCGGGAGAAGCTGCAGGAGCGCCTGGCCAAGCTGTCCGGCGGCGTCGCCGTCATCAAGGTCGGTGCCGCCACCGAGGTCGAGCTGAAGGAGAAGAAGCACCGCATCGAGGACGCCGTCAGCACCACCAAGGCGGCCGTCGAGGAGGGTGTCGTGCCCGGTGGCGGGGTCGCCTTGCTGCGGGCCCAGGCCAAGGTGCTGAACCTGTCCAGCTCGCTCGACGGCGACGAGGCCACGGGCGTGCGTCTCGTGGGTCGCGCCCTCGAGGAGCCCCTGAAGCAGATCGCCGTCAACGCCGGCTTGGAGGGCGGCGTGGTGGTCGAGCGGGTGCGGAACCTGGAGGGCACCCAGGGTCTCAACGCCGCCACCGGCGACTACGAGGACCTGGTCAAGGCCGGCGTCATCGACGCTGCCAAGGTGACCCGTTCGGCGCTGCAGAACGCAGCCTCGATCGCCGCGCTGTTCCTCACCACCGAGGCCGTCATCGCCGACAAGCCCGAGGAGAAGGCCGCCCCCGCCATGCCCGGCGGCGGCATGGAAGACTTTTGAGCAACAGGCGATCACTCACCGAGTAGAAGAGCGGGCCTTCGGGCCCGCTCTTCTACGTGACGTCGGCGTTGCGGAGTTCGCTCAGGACCTGCTTCAACGCCGGTGAAACCGTCACACCGACCGGTGATGCGGCTC